>JAPPJA010000321.1 GCA_028874675.1 Chloroflexota bacterium | reverse complement strand
CTGGACGTGGACGACTTCATGCCCCGCATCCGGGAACACCGGGAACGGCAGCAGAAGCTGGAGGAAACGGCGGAGGATGCCCGGCTCATGATGTCCCAGCGCCGGGTGGTGCTGGACGACGTGGAAACCATCACCGCTTACTGCGAGGACCTGAGCGGGTATCTGCGGGAGAGCGAGCTGACCGAACGGCGGGCCTTCATCGAGTCCTTCGTTCGGGAGATCGTGGTGGAACCCGGCGGCGCGATGGTGCGTTACACCATCCCGATGCCGGAAGATAGTCCCATAGGGGGAAAAGATACCGAGGAGATGGCCTTGCACTCCCCGGTACTGTCTTCGGTCAAGTCTGGTGGGGCCTGAGTGCACGGTAGGTGGAACCGTCTTCGAGATGTGGCTAGGGTCTCTGTGAGGTCTGTCGCCCAGGGTTCGTCACTGCAATCTCAGAAGCCCTGTCCGACAAGAAGCGTGTCCGGCCTGGGAACCTGCTCTAGTATGTAGGGAGCGAGGATGTTGTCTTGGTCGCTACCAATATCACTCCATCGCCTGCACGACGACACGTCCGTCGGCGGCGACTTCCAGGTACAGGCTGTGCCTGTCCAGCAACATCATGCCGACGAGACCGTCTATGCCAACAGCGGCAGCCTCGATGTATCTCGGTTGGCCGTCCCAGACCGCAGTGACGCCATTCACGTCGAAGGAAGCCTAGCTACCATCGGCAAGGATGGCCTCGCCGTCGCCCACCACAGATAGTCCCAAGTCCGCCACCAGCGTTGGCGGCAATGTCAGATAGCCATTGAAGCCGGTGTCTACCACGGCGGCAACTTCCCGCGTCTGCCCTGTCGGGCCCAACAGGGGAATTGTTACAACGGCTTCGAGATTGGCGTTCACGAAGCCCTCGATCATCCGCCTTTCCGTATGGAACTGCCCCCCGAAGCGGTACAGCGCCTGATGTCCGACCCGCATCAGCCAGACCTGGGCGTCAGGGTGCTGATCCCGCAGGCCCTTGGATGCCGCAATGGCATCTTCGCCGAGGGCATAGCTGCCGCTGCCAATGTCAATGGCGACGACCTCCCCATGATGGTCGGCCTCAACAAGATGGCGAATGTCCCTCGTAAATCTCCTTTCCAAGGCGGGCCGTCTCTTCGCGGGGCTTGCGCGTTGGCGGCGTCACTTCTTCCCCCCTTCCAAAGGCACTCGCGTACACTTGATATTCAAAATCTTCTTCAAACTGAGACACTACCGAGTTTTCGCCACGCAGAATTTCAAACTGAGACACTACCTTTTGAGTTGATTCGTGTCCGTGGACACGGCGCTGCTCATCCAGGCCCTCCAGGTCAGAATGCAGTCCGCAACAAGGCGGCAACAGCGACGGCTAGGAGACCGCCGCCTATTCCAATTATCGCCCAAAACAAGCGATCCATGCGGCGGTTAGTGTCTGCTAGGGCAGAATGAGCCTGCCCCTCGGTGCTGGATAAAGCGGCGAGCATATCAGCCCGTAGCTTTTCTAAGTTGGCTTTTGTTGCCAACGGACCCGCTTTTCTAACCTCGCCTCGTTGCAACAGGAATAGTTGGGTTATCTGTGAATGGCCTGAAACGAGCGCACCATCTCAAGGGTTTCCTCAAAGTCCAGGTCGCTCCTTACGGCGTAAAAAATGCGTTTGCCTTTGTATTCAGTTTCCCACTCTACGGCGACTTTTGGACCCTCTGGAGTGTCGGCCTGTCTGACTTCGGCTTCAAAATCGCCAAAGTCTATTATTTCCCAGGCTATGATATCTCCGATATTGGTTTGAACGGTGGGGAACGTGCCTTCCGCCAAAAACTGATTTATAGAGATGTTCCTGTAGCCGCTGGGCGTGTATTTCCGCAGGACGAAGCGTACCCCCTTAACTTCGTGCCCATAGTGTGGGCCATCAAGGAGGCTGACGTGAGGATCCATCTCGTATCCGTCCGGGATGTAAATGGGAGCTTGAATGGGGAAAGGAACATGAGGCTGCGCTTCGGCGATAGTTGGGTTTCTGGGAGGCATAGAGGTTGGCTCGCTCGAGCAAGCAAGCGAGCCGACCAAAATCAAAATTACCGCAACAGTGAACGCAAAAACCGAAAAGCTAATCAAGTGACTTTGCCAACTTTAAGGTCTCGGCTGGAGACAGATAGGTCACCATGTTGTAGAAGATGCCATCGTCGGCGTTCTCCCACACCAAGGCCGTCTGGGTTCCCTTTGAATGACTGACGCTCCACATGTCAGCGCTTTTGCCCAATACAGTGTGCTGTCCGGTCTTGGTGCCTTTGACTACCCGGTAGCCGGGATATTTGCTACCGAGGAATTGTTCGAAGAAGATTGCGTCGCGGGTCAGGCCTCCTTCCTGTCTGGTATTCTCATAGTAGAGGGCAATGCCTGTCACTCTAATGGGGTTTTCGGGCGACACTTTCCCGCCCTCGGTGGGCGACTCGATCAGGGTATAGGCGGTAAGCTCGTAGTTTTCAGGCACTTTGGAAGGCATCTTGACATCGAACGGTACCTTTAGTTTGGCTTCGTCCAATTGAGGATGATGGTCGTGGTTGTGTTGGGGCGCGATGGGTGTCTCAACGGCGAAGGCTACACCGGTGCCAACAAGAACTGCTACCGCCAAAGCGGAGGCAACCCACTTGAAATTTGAAAACATTCTACACCTCTTGTATATTTTTGCGCGCTCGTCCAGGCCTTATTCGTCGGGGTAGAAGAAGTCCCAATCGATGTTTTGGCAAGCAGTGCCGGAACCAGCATAGCTGTACACCGTCACTACTATCTGATTATTCCAGGCAAAGGAGACGGTCTTGTCCAGCCTGGGCGTGTTGTAGGTCTCGCCGTCCTCAAGGGGCGTGTTCAGCATGAAACACTTGATTACCATTGTCTGATTGTTGTAGTTGCCCAGCCGGTACGTACCGCCGGAAGGTGTGCCGGAATAGTTTTTCGACTTGACCGAGGTGTAGTAAATCTCGGCATCGTCGTCCGTAACCTCATTGAAGTAGGTCTTGTTGGTCAGCCGGTAGGTGGATCCGCACGCTGCGTCAAGAGACGAGGTATTGCTGTGGCCGGTGGTCACGGAGTTGTAGTGAGAAGCGATATCCGTCGTGGTGTAGTGGGCCTGAGCGACTTCCGTGGAAAAGAAGCCCACGGCCAGGGCCACCGCGACAAATATAGGAGCAAACCTTATAAATAGTTTGTGAATTGGGAAACTCTCCTTAAGTGGCTAAAAAATACGATGGCACCAGGTTATAAATGTTCTTGAACGCCGCCTCCTCTGCCCCGGATGCTGATCAGGTCAGGGGGCAATCCCTCGCTTTCCAGTGACACGGATAAAGAGGCTAACTTTGGTGGGGCGTACTGTCAAACTGTCGTGAACAACCTTTTCTGCCGCCAAGACAGATTAGATAGAGGTAGCCGCGATTGATTTGGAGGAAGATGATAGGAAGTCCGACCACTATGGTTGAACGTGTCGTGGAAAGGTTTTCTGCATAGCAAACCGGCCCCGAAAAGGGCTCGGCTTACAATAGTGGTTCGCCCAAGGGCATTTCCGTGACTAGTCGGCCGGCGTGGTGAGCTGGTGAAAGACCGACGCCCCGTCGTCGTCGTGGGTGTGGCCTTCATGGCGGCCCAACAGCTCTTGGTGGTTCTTGTTCATGTCAGCACGGAGTTGGTCCATGCCTCGGTTCATTTCTTCGCGGACCTTCCCGACTTCCCAACGTATCCACCCACCAGTCGGGCTACCAGTTCCTCGATACTCGGAGTTGTCATAGCTACTTCCCTGTTTCAAAAAAGCGCTTCTTTGAAACACTTTTGGAGGAAATTAAAATGAGTGAAGACCAGCTTATGTTCTTGAACAAGCAGGATAAGCATGACTTTGAGGGGGGCGGCTTCTTTGCTGAAGTTAATACTGAATGGCTTGAGGCTCGCAGTGGGGTTTACTTTGAAACAGACAATGTCGCTGTCGTGCCAGTTCCTGAAACTTCTGTTGTTCGAGGCAAGGCATCCCATGTCCGGTACACTCGAAACAGCGTTACGGATGACCCTTGGAGAATAGAGTCATATTTTCTGGTGTAAGTAAGCTTTCTTGCCACGAAGCCACTACTTCAACGAAGGTGACATAGGTTCGCGCAAGGCCTATTCTGTCAACTGATGCCCAGGCTCGCGTTTATTTTCACAATGTTGACATTCTGGCATATCAAGCAGACTATATACCAACCAACCTAAAAGCCTGGAGCGTAAAGCAACAGGAGGAGCCATGAAAGAATCACGGCCTGTCCTCATCGCCACCACCATCGCCCACGCCAGTGCATGGCTAATCTTCATCTGGCTGGTCTTTCCCACCTGCATCTACGGAGGCGTAGCCAGGGAATCGGCGTCCATGATCATTGCCGGATGCCCCCTTCACTACGATTTGTGGGACGCCGCCTGGTACTTTACCCCGGTCGTCTTCACCGGCATAGCCCTCGCCCTGGTTCTAACCGTCAAACTTTCCCGTCTTACGGGAACATTGCTACTCAGCGTCATTACCCTCGCCGTAACCACCATATGCGCACTCGGGTACCTGGGCTTCGGCATCGGATACATTCCTTCGGCGCTGGCCATGCTGGCAGTAGTCCTCATCAAAGCATGCCGGGCCGACCCACCTAAAACAATCTAAAGGAGGTGCGTGCGCGGGAAAGAAAACCCCGCGAGCAAGAGATTTACCGTACAGAAAGAACGAGAATCCTCAGCTGTTTTTAAACGAGAGGTGACAGATGTTCAAAATAAAGTACCTGCTTCCAGCTTTCATCCTGGCCCTCCTCTTGCTCATTCCCGCGGGAGTAACGGCCGACAACAACGCCGCCAACAGCCTTCAGATCGACATCGGCGGCACTCCCGTAAGCGGCCCCATCAGCAAGGGCGACACCATTTACGAGGACAGAGCCACTCCCGGGCCCGACCACGCAGGATGTGCTAATCCCGACATCAGCATCAGAGCAGAATCTGATGTAGCCCGGGTCAGGGTGGGACCTGAAGAAGATTCGTGCAACATTGTGGTGCATGCCCTGGACCTCAGAGCTAACTCCCTCAACGCAGATGACCCATCCGCTCACTACAACATCGGAACAGAGCTTGGCTACAAGTGGAAGATCGAAATTATTGGCAAGATTGTCGGCGTGAACTCCGTTGACGACCTCACCAAGACTACTTCCCGCTTTACCGTCAAGACCGCAACCAACACCAATTCAGGCGACCTCTTCGACGGAAACAACAGGTACCACTCCTGTTGGGCAAAATGGCTGATTCCCTTCTGGTACTACAAGGTAAAGAAGTGCGACAAAAGCCACGACCTGGACAGTTCCACCTACATGTAAGTGGATACGAAGGGAACTTACACCCACACCCTTGTCTCTGCCGCCGGGCATTCAGTACGTACCAGGGCAACAGCCCGGGGGAACAAGCCCATAGACGATGCCTTCGGGTACCTTTGCACCCAATCCAGCAAGCCAACGGGCTCTTCCCTGGAATGCGACTTCACCGTCACCTACCTGGGGTACAACTAGAACGGATGCAGCGGCCAACTTACCGGTTGACGTAACCGGTATTGGCGAACCATTATTGTCAACCAGGCCCAAATCGGGGCCGGTGTCAGATATGACACCGGCCCTTTTCTTGGCTTCCTGGATTACGAAATCCGCTTCCCGCTGCAGTTAGTATTCGTAATTTTGTTTGGACTTCGTCAAACCGATGTGCGCTGACCCGGTTACTGGCCCGACCCCGAGGCCTTTGCCGCCGCCCTGGCAGCCCAGGAGGTCTGGACCCGGGGCAGGTCTTACTTAATGGACCTTCTTCGCAGGACTTGTTGTCCTGCAGTGAGCACCTCCTTTGCGGTATCCTCTACGCTAATTTCTAGTATGTCAACATTGTGAAAAGAAGTTCTAGCAACAGGCCGTGTCCACGGACACGGCTTCGACTTGCACAGGGCCTTTCGATTATTGTCTGAACTATGATTCGTTTGATTTTGAGATTTACAGGATGTTCCGTCTTCTACTGTACGCAAAGCTGCTGATGCCGGGAATTTCACCCTCACCCCCCGATTTCGCGGGGGCAGGCTCTAACCCTCTCCCTCAAGGGAGAGAGGATAACCGAAAGGCCCTGTGCGATCCTCAGGATCAACCCATCCTCTCCACCATTCCCTCCTTCCCGAGAGTCCAGTAAACGAATGCGTGAGGATTATTTCTGAATAATTTACCTTGGGGAATATGGATACCTGCTTTCGTAGTAGTGACGCGCTTGAGGGTTAGAATACGACGGCCCTGTCGCCAAAGGCAAGTTGGATGCGATGGAGGCGATTGCGTGGTAGCATCTGTTGAGCGTTCCTCGTTACAGGCGGCTTCTCGTATCGGAAACCACTATCCCAAACGCTGACTGAGCCGCCGACCCCAACGCCAACCGTTGAATCTAGCCAGGGAGTGGCCACTGACATTCGCATAGTCTGCTCATTGGGTATCGTCTCCGGCTGATTCCAACCAGCCAACCCGATGCGGCGCCCATATTCAGGAAGTCCCCAGGGCCTTCATCCCTTAACATCCTGGACCTGCCAGACGTTGCCAAGAGGGAAGGGAGCCTTCCAATCATCCCAAGGGAGGACCATGATTCAATGCCGAGACAACGCATTCACCACAACAGGGCAGACCACGACTACCCCGACGACTTCTCCCGGCGGCTGGTGCGCTTCCAGGAGGAGTCCGGTCTCACGTGGGCGGAGTTGAACCGTCACCTCGGGACCGATCCCGAGACCGTGAGGCGCTGGCGGGACAAGGGAGTGCGCCCCACGGGGAAGCACCTGCTGACGCTGCTGGCCCTGGTCGGATCCTACGGCCTGGACCACCTGTTCACCGAGTAAGTAGGATAGGGCGGCGCCGCCGCAGAAGCTGAAACGCATGGAAGGCGGCGTAGGTAGCCATCCCCCACCCTTTATTATGCTGTTAAGGCCGCAGACGGTCCTGTTGAATTTGGCAGGGCATAATAAGGAACAACAATGAAAGCTATAGTCTTCCTTCTGGCGGTCGCCCTGTCGCTCGGCATCGCCTGTGACAACGCCAACTCACCAGCTACGCCAGACATTCCCGCCAC
Organism: Chloroflexota bacterium; assembly: GCA_028874675.1. GTDB lineage: Bacteria > Chloroflexota > Dehalococcoidia > Lucifugimonadales > UBA3495 > Bin22. The sequence goes on along the minus strand of JAPPJA010000321.1, from coordinate 4,024 downwards.
GATAGTGGCTGGCGTGGTGGCTGGCCTCTCAACCGCCACGCCGCAGCCGACGCCAACCGCAACAGCTGAGCCGACGGGCGAACCAACTGGAGATTGGATAATCGATTTCGAGATACACCTTCGCGCGGCGCCACCCGACAGGTTCACACACCTTATCATAGTGCCCGATTGCCAAGGAGGCGGTCTCCCAGGGAAGGAAGTATTGCTGTCGAAGACCACATACTTACCTTCGCAGCCAACTTACGAAGTGTTCGAGGTCGATATACAGTACAGTTTGGATGGGAAGGACAGTGCCGTGCATCCGTGGATATACGTCGAGGAAAATGGATACCTATCTTGGACAGCGCCACCCAGAGTTGCGGAAGCTCTGATTGAAGCACTACCTGGAACCCAGAAGTTGGAGATAACTCTTCATCCCGAAAAGGATACGGAAGAGGCATATATTTTCTACACGACTGGATTCAGGGAATCAATCAACTCAGTTTGCCGTTGACCCTACCCGGTGGATTGCAACAGAACCCCGCGGACGGATGGGAGCGACCCTCCTGGGCACCTGACGAGGGCAGTCACCTGACCCCCGCCCTTCTCCAAGCCATGCACCCGCCCGTGCCGACCTCCGCTAGGGCAGCGTGCCACTGACAGCCGGGCGTTGCATTGCGAGCAGGGCTGACCCATCATAAATGCAAACTTTGGCGCGGGTCCTGTAAGGGCATGGAAATACGGCGGGACCGGGGGAGTAGTGCAATGACCGAAGAACATGACGAGAACAACCCGGAGGAGCCTTCGATAGACTACGGTGAGTTCCAGCGGGCGATGAAGGCCCTGGGGCGGGAGGGCCTGGGCCGGATCATCGAGCACCTGAGCAGGCTCATCGACGCCGACCCCCAGGACACCGAGTCCCTGTCCGTGCGGGGGTTGGCCTACGAGCAGGTGGGGGACCACAGCCGCGCCGCCGAGGACTACAGCCGCGTCATCGCCCTGGAACCCGGCAACGCGGAGGCCCGCCTCAGCCGGGCCCGGGCCTACGCCGAAATGGAAGAGCTTCGCCTGGCAGTGGAGGACTACGACGTTGCCATCGGCCTGGCCCCGGGTAACGCGGCGGCCCACTCCGGCCGGGGAGGATGCAAGGCTGAGCTGGGCGACCTGGCCGGGGCCATCAGCGACTTCGACCTGGCCATTCTCCTGGACCCCGGGAACGCCGGCGCGCACTACAACCGGGGATTGACCTACGCCGAGATGGGCGAACCACAGAGGGCGGTGGAAGACCTGGGAAGGGCCATCGAGCTGGAACCGGACCTGCCCGAGAGCCACTACTTCCGGGGGCTGGCTTACCACGACCTGGGCGAGCTGGAGAAGGCCGCCAGGGACTTCAGCGCCGCCATAGATCTGGAGCCGGACTACGGGCTGGCGTACTACGCCCGGGGAATCGCCTACGTCAATGCAGGGGCCTTCGCCGAGGCGCTGGCCGACTTCGATGCCGTTCTCGGCCTAGACCCGGACAACGCCGCCGCGCTGCGGAGGAGGGGCGTGGCCCTGGGCAACCTGGAGCGTTTCGAGGAAGCGATAGGGGAATTCAACCGCTCCCTGGAACTGGACCCCGGCAGCGGCGAGGCCCTGGCGGGTCGGGGACTGGCCCGCGCCAGCCTGGGGCAGCACGAGCTGGCGGCGGAGGACTACAGCCGGATCATCGACCTTGACGGCGGCGACACCCGCGCCCGCTACAGCCGGGGCACGGCGCTGACGCACCTGGGCCGGTACGAAGAGGCCGTCAGGGACTTCAGCGCCATCATCGAGGTTGATCCGGACCACATCCCGTCGCTGCGGAACCGGGCGACGCTGCACCGCCGCCTGGGGGAGCCGGAGCAGGCGGTGCGAGACTACGACGCCATCATCGACATGGAACCGGACGATCCCTCGGTCCGCCAGCAGAGACAGGCCGCACAGGAAGAGGCAGAGGCTGGGGGAGGCTGAAATTGACATCACAAACTGGCGTGGACGCGTCCCAACGAAAAGTGCACAGATTGGGGCGTGTCGAGGGGCCAATTGAATCCCAATGGTTTGTCTTGTCAATCCGCACAGAGGTCAACTATCATCAAGTCCAGCCACCGATCAATATATGATTTTTTGATGTTGAACGGATAACTGATACCCGATTCCCGGCGCAGAGAAACCAGTAAATGGTAGTCATACTAATTCTGGCGGTGGTCAGCTTTCTGTTCACAATCGCTGCCTTTGGGATGTTACTGGCGGGATTTCCAGTCTTCCGGCAGAAGCCAATAATCAGCGGAACGACCCTCATCGTCACTTATCTGGGGGTTTTCTCGGTGTCGATATCGTTCTGCGGGTAGGGAAAGCTAGAACTGCGTTCACTTGCCTGACACCGGTTCCGTTTGGTTGTCGGGGAATACATGCCGGGAGACGGTACTCTTAGAGGGGATCTGAAGCCCAGAAGGAGTCCTATGAAAGCGCAAGACCAATATGCCGCTTTGGAAAAGTTCAGTATTGAGCATGACCTGAATAAACTGGGACAGTTGCTTTCCCAGTTCAACCTATTTGACACCCTAGACCTGCACTGGCGGGAACCGATTCACAGCAGAATATTAGGGTGGCTATTGTCCCCGAAAGAGAATCACGGCATAAACGATGGATTTTTGAAGCAGTTTCTAAAGACCACTTTCCCTAGCGAAAATATCATTGGAGATTGGTCAGACGCGAAAGTTCACGAAGAATGGAACAACACTGTAGACCACTTCAATGGGCGCTTGGACCTGCTGGTGACGGAGGAAAGCAGACACTTCCTTTGCGCTATCGAAAATAAAGTTTGGTCCGAGGAACATAGCAACCAGTTGACACGGTATCGGCGGGCAGTGGAGGAGAAATACCCGAATTTCCAGCGAAGGTATGTCTTCCTGTCCCCGAGGGGTACCAAACCCAGTTCGCCGGAGGAACAAGGCCATTGGAAAACGGCGGGTTACGATGCCATCCGTAAGTCTGTTAGTGAGACTTTAGAGGCTTGCGATAGTTCCACCAGCGAAGAAGTGCGGTTCTTTTTGCATCAGTATGTTGCCATGTTGGAGAAGCGAATTTTGGGAAATCGAGAAGCGCGGGAACTTGTTGAGAAACTCCACCGTAAGCACCCCACTGCCATCGACTTTATCGTGGCTAACCTACCCAATCACCAGACCAGAAGCGCCGAGATTGAAGATATTTTGAAGGAGATCATTCAGGGCATCAATGGCTGGGAAGTTAGCTATTGTAATTTCCAGGCAGGGGATGGCCGGAGACTCACGAGATCTTTGCACCAAGACTGGAAATCCTCAGGAACGTTTCGCACTGGAAAAGGTTGGGGAAAATCGGAAGCAATAACGCTTCTGGAATTTTGGTGCTACAAAGACTCTCTAGAGCTGCACATTTCCGTCGGACCTGGAACCAACCAGGAAATCAGAGAGTCCCTACACGGTAGTCTAAAGACTATTGGCGGCTTGGAAGCGCGGGAGCAGGAATTTGACCCATCGAGACCCTGGTTTACCTTTACCGTTGAGCGGGGTCTTTTGGATAAGAAGGATTTCGAGGATTGGGACCTGGCAGGAATTCGACAGAAGCTCGAAAAGAGCGTCCGCGACTTTGACAGAGGGAAGTTTCAGGACATCCATAAGGCCATAATCGAATGTCTCGCCAAATATGACCAAAAGCCAACAGAATGAAAATCCATGCCGGGCACAAGTCTTTCCGTTCGCACACACCTGTTCAGGCTTGTGCCGGCAGAAACTACAATAAAACGAAGGTGAGAAGTGCAGGAACTAAACCTAGCCCAGAGTGAAAACTACATCTGCACAAGACGAAGTCCACCTTCCACATCAATGGGGCCGGACAATCGCAAGGGGGAGGTATGAATTGTAAGGGCGGGTTTGAAATCCGTCCTTACGGCAAATGTACATCCCACACTGGCCTTAATTTAGGAATCCTCTCCTAGTACTACAACGACGACTTCAGGGTGGAGTATCCGGCCTGATGTGGCGGCGGG
>JAPPJA010000157.1:5385-11177 GCA_028874675.1 Chloroflexota bacterium | reverse complement strand
GGGCAGCAGACCCATGGAGGCTGACAGCACCGCCGCCTCGTCGGTGAGGATGTCGCCGAAGGTATTCTCGGCCACGATTACGTCGAACCGAGCGGGTCGCTGGACCAGCTGCATGGCGCAGGCGTCCACCAGGACGTGCTCCAGTTCCACGTCCGGATATTCCTCGCCCAGGCGGGTGGCGATCTGGCGCCAAAGGCGAGAACATTCCAGCACGTTGGCCTTATCAATGGAGGCCAGCTTGCTGCGGCGGCCCCGGGCGAGTTCAAAGCCTACACGCAGCACCCGCTCGATTTCGCCTTCGCTGTAGCGCATGGTGTCCACGCCAGTCCAGCCCTGGGGGGTTTCGTGACGCCCCTTGGGTTCGGCATAGTAGAGGCCACCGGTGAGTTCACGGACCACCACCATGTCCACGCCCTCCAGCACCTCTGGCTTGAGGACGCTGGACTCGACCAGGTTGGGATAGACCTTTACCGGCCGGATATTGGCGAAGACGCCCAGGTGGGCGCGCAGTTGGAGCAAACCGTCTTCGGGCCGGACGGAGGCCGACGGGTCGTCCCACTTTGGCCCGCCCACGGCGCCGAATAGGACCGCGTCGGCGGAACCGGCCAGATCCCGAACTTCCTGCGTCAACGGCGTGCCGTGCTTGTCGATGGAGATGCCGCCCACGTCGCCATATTCCAGGTTGAAGGTATGGCCAAAGGCACGGCCCACGGCTTCCAGGGACTTGACGCCCTCAGCGGTAACCTCGGGGCCGATTCCGTCGCCGCTGAGCACTGCAATGTTGAATTCCACCCGAGTCCTCCCGCGTTCTATAGAAGGTAGTTGGCAAAAAGAGCGGCCTGGCGCATGCACCGTCGGCGCCAGGCCGAAAGATAGTATAGCGTCAATGGGGCAGGGTAAGGAAGGGGCGGGCGGGCGATAAGGACAGATGGTCAGGAGAGCGAGTTTTTCTGGCCAGAAAAGACTACGCCAAATAAGGTGTCAAATAAGGTGTCAAATAAAGGGCGTTAAGGGTCGTCATTTCTTGCATTTTACTCGCAAGCAAGCGAAAATTATATTTGTATTTTGCAATCATATAACGCTTTTCAGTGCCAAGTAAGCTGTCAAATAACGTGCCAAATAAGGTGTCAATTAATGAACGCTAAACAATTCTGGGAGACCTTTAGTTTCGAGTACAACCTAAACCAAGAGGATCTTTTCACAGACTTGATTGCCATTGAGGGGCATAAGCAGGCCGCACTCAACTTGATGCTGCCACCAGAGTGGCGTGCTCAACTTGACCGTCTGAACCGCGTGAGGGCAGTGCATGGAACGACGGCCATTGAGGGCAATCCTTTCACCGAGGCGGAGGTTGACCTGCAGATTTTCGGCCAACCCCAGGGCCGGGAATCTCGCCAACTTTCTAAAGAACAACTACAGATCCGTAATGCCCAGCGGGCTCAGGAATGGGTGAGCCATCGCTTCGTACCGGGCAGTTCAGCGGTCACTTTAGAAGACCTGCTTACCATGCACCAGCTAGTAACAGAAGAGTCGGACGAGGGAGGGAATGTTCCCGGGCGACTGCGGAGCTACATGGTTAAGGTGGGGTTGCCGGAAATGGGCGGCGTCCACTATGGCGCGCCCCACGAGACCCTGGGCGAATTGATGGAAGAGTTTATCAGCTTCCTGCACTCACGAGGATTTCAACAAAACCATCCGGTGATCAAAGCGCTGCTGGCCCACTTCTTTCTGGTAACCGTTCATCCCTTCGGTGACGGCAACGGCCGGGTTTCCAGGTTGCTGGAGGCGGGTATTCTGTTCCAGAGCGAATACAACATCCACGGCTTCTACGGTCTGTCCAACTACTTCTATCGCAATGAAGTCGAGTACAAGCAGCTGCTCCAGGAGTGCCGTCAAGGGACGCCCTTTGACGTTACCCCTTTCATCCAATTCGGCGTGAGGGGATTCGCGGAGGAGCTGACCGGAATTAACAACTTTGTCAAAAACAAGTTGAATCGCCTGTTCTATAGACAGATGTTGGAGCAATGCCGACGGACTTTTTTGAGTCCCCGAAGGCGCATACTCAATGACCGGGAGTTCAATTTGTTGAATTACCTATTGTCGGAGACGGAGCCGACCGACCCCTTTTCCGAATCCGGCACTCAACAGGTCAAACTTCTGGACTTAATACAGTCACACTATTACAGAGGAGCTTATAGCGGACTTTCGCAACGAACATTTTCCAGGGAACTCTCGCGGCTGAGAGAGGAGGGTTTCATCAAACTGCCCTTGGACAGCAACTCTTCAGAAACGATAGAACTGGACTTCAACGCTATCGCCAAATATACGGTGGGGTGAATTGCCGGGGACGCCTCGGGAAGAACCTTCGGCCCTCGCCCCCGGCCCTTATCCTACAGGGAGGCGTGTTCTTTCAAATATGTCTGTGATGCTCTCCGGTCCCCTACTCCCCCTCCCCCACTACGGGGTTGCTTAGTACCCCTATGCCCGGAATCTCTATCTCCACCACATCGCCGGGGTGCAGCTGTTCGACGGAGCCTGGTGCTCCGGTGAGGATTATGTCGCCGGGACGCAGGGTGACGAACTGGCTGATTCCGCTGACCGTGTAGTAACAGTCATAAATCATGCCGGAGGTGCTGCCCCGGTCGTGTTCCTGTCCGTTCAAGCGGGTAATGATATCCAGGTTGTGGGGGTCCACATCCGTCTCGATCCAGGGTCCAACGGGGCCAAAGGTGTCGCACATCTTGCGCCGCCAGTTGGACAGGTCGCTGGCCCAGGAACCCTCGCCGCTGACGTCGTTGGCGATGGAATAGCCCAGGATAAAGTTGGGGGCTTCCTCCACGGACACCCGGCGGCAGGGTTTGCCAATGACTATGAGCAGTTCTCCCTCGTAGTGGACATAGTCGGCCTCCGCCGGCAGGATGATGTTCTCCCCAGGGCCGATGATGCAGTTGGCTCCTTTCTGCCAGGGGCGGAAAGCGGAAGAGTCCCGCTGGATTCGTTCGGCGTCCAGGGCCTCCTCCTGGTGGGCGATGTGGGCGGCGTAGTTGAGGCCCACGGCCCAGTAGGCGGTGGGAACGGTGGGCGGAAGCAGTTTCACCTGGCTGAGGGGATAGGCGGCGTCGGTGACGGTGTGCTCGCCAAAAATGCTGCCCTGGATAACTCGAACCTGGTCTCCCTCAACGAGTCCGTAACTCTCCCAGGCGCCAACGCTGAATCTGGCCAGTTTCATACTCTTACCTCGCTCTTGGTGGAGTCAAACATGGAGGGGCGGGACTTGCAGGATTCCCCCAATGTCCGGGGGAACCCGGTGGGGGAAACCGCCTTAATGGGTCCGCTTAATGTGCCCGTCCTGCGCATGAATGTCGTCTGGGGGTCAGCTGGGGATATGTACTATTGCCTCGACTTCCACCAGGAACTCCGGGCGGACCAGGGCGGCTACCACCACGGTTGAGCTGGCCGGTGGGCTTTCGGGGAATGTCTCCGAGCGGACGGCGCTGAAGGCGGGATAGTCGTCCAGGTCCACCAGGAAGGTGGTTATCTTGACGACGTCCTGCATGGTAGCCCCGGCGGCTTCGACCATAGTGCGGATGCGGGCCATCACCTGGCGAGTCTGGGCGCCGCAGTCGTCTCCGCCTACCAGCTGGCCGTCGGCCCCCTGGGCAATCTGGCCGGAGACGAAGAGGAACTCGCCCACCCGCACGCCGGGTGAAAAGGCCGGGCTGGCGGCCAGTCCGTCGGGAACTATGGGTACTCGATCTGCCATAGGGATACCTCCGGATGAGTTGTTTTCGGCCCTGGATTCGGGTCCAGGGCAATCGCGCCCTGGCTGTCTGTCACTCTGAGCCCTTCGGCCTGGCTCAGGCCGAGATGACCACTGTTCAAAGCATCAGCCTCCATTTAAGGCGCGAGTGTCCCGGGTTCGAGTCGGGGTTTGACGCGGGGTTATGATACCATTCCCTTCTTCCCCATGTTGTATCTGTAAATGCGAGCCGACAGCGCGGTGAGCAAAGAGGGTGGGACAGTATGAGATTTGGCATTAACCTGGGCGGAGGAAACCTGCCCCATGAGTCGCGGGCTGAGGCCCTGGAGGGTCGGCTGGAGAAATCGAGGCTGGCCGCAAAGTACGGCTACCACTCCCTGTGGACCGGGGCCGCTTACCTGAATAACGACTTTCACGCCACCCTGCTGCTGGCAAGGGTGGCGGCCGAGGCGCCGGCCCTGGAATTGGGATTTGTGGGCCTGCTGCCCTTGTACCATCCGGTGGAGGCCGCGGAACAGCTTTCCACCCTGGACGTTATCTGCGGCGGCAAGCTGGCGCTGGCGCCGGCCCTGGGATGGCGGGACTTTCAGTTTGAGGGCTTCGGCATACCCAAGTCGGAACGCCTGTCCCGCTTTCGGGAAGTGCTGGAGGCCATGAAGGTCCTGTGGGGCGAGGGACGGGTTACCTACCAGGGGCAGCACTTCCAGATGACGGATGTTCCGCCGGTGGGGGCGCCCCTGCAGCGGCCCCATCCACGGATTTACATCGCCGCCAATCAGGACCGGGGTGTCCGGCGGGCCGCACGGCTGTCCGACGGGTGGCTGGTCAGTTCCCGTTCAACTCTGCCTACCATAGCGAGGCAAGCGGAAATATACCGGGAGGCGGCTGCGTCGGCGGGCAAGAAGCCTTACATTTCGGCCTGGCGAGAGATGTTCATTGCCGGGACCCGGGAGGAGGCTATCCGCATTGCCCGGCCCCACGTGGAGTGGCTATACCAGGACCGGGCGGCGTTCGGGCACAGCCAGGAACTGCCCGAGGCCGACCGCATAGATGTGGGATTCGAGCAGGTGCTGGAGGGCCGGTTCATCATCGGCAGCCCTGACGAATGCGCTGCGGAGATAGAAAAATACCGGGACCTGGGCATTGAGGAACTGGTACTGCGGTGCCAGTGGCCAGGCATGCCCAACGAGGACTCACTCAAGGCGGTTGAACTGTTCGGGAAGGAGGTGCTGCCCCGTTTCGCCTGAAATCCGCCAGGAAGTGGTCATGAATTAGTCTATGTCGGTCCCCGCCGGGGGGCCGGACGTCATTCGCCCGCCAGGGCCGCCACCACTTCGGCCGCGCTGGCTATGGCAGCCTGCCTGGGGAAAATCCTCTGCATCAGGAAGTCGTGGACTTCCGGGTCGGGATCGGCACAGCCGTCTTCTACCACCACCAGCCGGTAATCGGCGTCGGCGCCGAAGCGAACGGTGGAGAGAATAACCCCGCTGGTGGCGTGTCCCATCAGGACGAGGGTATCGATGTTGTGGGCTCCCAGGATCATGGCCAGGTCGGTGCCGTAGAAGGCGTTAACGCGGTGCTTGACGATAACCGGTTCGCCTTCCTGGGGCAGGACCGAGGAGTGGATCAGGGAGACGGGATCGGCCGGCGGAGGTTGCCCGGATGCCTTGCGCTGGCTGAAAGTCCGGTTGCGGTCGGAGATTTCAGGGTAGCCGGGACGAAAATTCACCACGATGTAGGCCACCAGGGTTCCGGCGCTGCGAGCCGCCGTCAGAACTTCCTGGGCGCGCTGGAGGGTCTGTCTCTCCTGCACCATGGGATTTGAGCCCATACCTTCCGTATGAAAGTCGGCGGCCAGTACCACGGTCCTGTTCTTGTCCAGCGTCAAATCGGCCATGGTTTACCTCCCTGATGACGTAATCGTTCAGTTTTTTACCGGTACAGCCCTGGGGTGAGTTTAGAAACGGCGTGTCTTGGTGTCAATCTGAAAACTGAGCAGAAGGGGGTGGCCCCCCCCGGGGGGGCGGACCGG
>JAPPJA010000157.1:483-5375 GCA_028874675.1 Chloroflexota bacterium | reverse complement strand
TTTTTTCGACCCGGGGTTTGTTTGTGTAAATCTCAAACCTCCGCCGCGGGGGGCCCCCCCCCGGGGGCCCCCGGACCGGGTGAAAGCGGCATCTGCCTGGGGGCATGCCATTGACCGGAGTGGCCGGCGCGCCGGTTGTCTTCCGGTACACCTTGCCCTCTCAGGGGCCCAAGTGTACCCTCACTCTGAGTTCAAGACTTCAAGAGGGCTATATTGCGCCAGATCGCGTTGAAATCGAGGCTTGTCGCCCTGTTAGGGCACAGGCGCTCGCCGGCAGACGCCCCCGGCTCCAGCCACGGAAACCACGTGGAGTGGTGGCGGCGATGGTTCCTTCCTTCCGACTTCTGGTCGCGGGTTGAACTTTGTTCCCGGGACAGTTTCGACTGCAGGAAATATCTAACCGAATACCTTTCGGTCCGGGAGAGGCGCAGGGTTGCGACGATAAGGGTTGGCGACGCGCAGAACTACCGGAGAGACCTGGATTACCTCCCGGAGGATTTCAGGAACCAGCGGGTAACCCTCCTGGAGGACGAGGAGAGAGTCAGCTGTGCCCGTTGCAAGGGGCAAGGAAAAATCGATTGCAGTCCGGAGATGCCCTGTCCCAATTGCAAAGGCAGGCGGACCCGAAAGGACTACTGCTTTTCCTGCGGAGGGAGCGGTCGCTCGGGCTCAGAAGGCAAGGAGGTTTGCTGGACCTGCGGAGGAAGGGGCATCCGGTCTGAGGGGTGCGCCGCCTGCGCCGATGTCTATTCGGGCAGCACTGGCAGGGTCCGGTGTGGCAGGTGCGGCGGTACAGGATGGGTGCTATGCCGACGGTGTGCCGGGGCGGGTGCTACAGTGAGGGCCAACCTGGTTTTGCGGGAGTACCGCCTTTTCACGGAAGTCCACTTCCGAATGGGCGGGCTGGAACCCGACAAATTCCGGTATGGGCTTGCCCCAAGGCATTTCAGGAATCTGCCGGGTAATCTGGTGAAGCAGGAGACGCAGGCCCCCGCAGCGGCCACGGCAACTGTTCGACGGGTCAGCGAGTTCAGCTACAAAGTCGAAGTGAGGACCTTCCGGTACAGGGGTGAGGAATTCCACCTGAACCGGATCGTTTCCAATGACGGCGCCAGGCGGGTCTCCAGCAATTTGCCGTGGTCAGGCCCCAGGCTGGCCTTCGCGGGAGTCTTGAGCGCAACCGCGATAGCCGCGCTTGCCGCGTTTCTGCTGGCTGCCTGACGCCATTGGCGTTCTGCCGAGCCGAATTTCCGTTGCGGCTTACGGCCAGGCGCCTCCCCGTAATCCCGGCCATTGACCCGCAATTTGAGCCCCGGCGGTCATTTCTATTGCGGTGATTTCAACGCTCCCCACCAGGGAACCGTGCCCTAACCTCGGAGCGGCGCGCTTACCTGGTGCAGGTATTGCAGTATTTCCCGGTGTGAGCGCACTATTCCAGTTTCATAGTAGGGAATGGCGTGTAACTGGCAGAAGGGCATTACGATCTTTTGCGCTTCCTTCAACCGATTTCTGGGCATGTTCGGGAACAGATGGTGTTCGATCTGATAGTTCAGGCCGCCGTAGAGGTAGTCATTCAGCCGGCTAGACCTCACGTTCCGGGAGGTCAATACCTGTCTCCTCAGATAGTCCAGCGGTGATTTTCCGTCCAGAACCAGCATTCCCTTGTGGTTGGGGGCGAAGGTGGATCCGATGTACAGGCCCAACAGCAACTGATTCGCAACTATGAACAGCAGCCCCTGCCAAAGGGGCAATGCCAGCAAGACCAGGCCGACATAGATGGCCAGGTGAGCTGCCATCAGCAAAGGTTCGGCAATTGGGAACCTGAGCCTGTTTCCGAACACGTACTGCACACCGGAAACCTTGAGCACAAACCCCTCAAAGCAAACCAGCGGGTAAAAGAGAAGCGCCTGGCGCCTGGCAATCTGCCGGAACACCCCTTTCATGCTCAAAGCCTGGTCTTCCGAAAAGGCAATAAAGGGCAGGTTTATGTCGGGGTCCATATCCAGGTCGTTGGGATTGCTGTGGTGCTCGTTGTGTTTCTCGACCCACCAGGTGCGGTTGATGCCCACGAGGAAGCTGACGAACAGGCCCAGCAGGTCGTTGTTGCGGCTCGAGCGAAAGACCTGCTTGTGACCGAGATCGTGACCCAGGAAGCATAGCTGGACCATTATGAATGCCAGGAATGCCGCGTTCAGCAACTGGACCCAGAGGCTATCCACAAGGGTAAGGATGCCGACGCTCAATGCCAGCAGCCCCAGGTTAACAGCCAGCTTAATGGCGTAGTGTCCAGGGTTTTTTTCCAGGAGCCCTGCATCTCTTACAAGATTCCTCAATTGGAGGTATTCGTCGGATTCACCCCCCTGCGACGTGGCGGAGTTTGGAGAGACTGCGGGACTGGTTGCCGGACTGTGGGTAAATGGCCGCCTGCCTCGGCGGCCATCCGGTGGGGCGTTCTGAAACGGGGACTCAACCTAAAGAGCTGTACACTGGCAATTGCGCGGCGCCGGCCAGCGACAAGGTGATGTGCCGCAACGCCAGTGGGACAACGGAAGCAGAGGCAACCCGTGGGAGAAGTTCATGGGCGAGAATCTTACCACGAATCTGGCAGGAAGTGTAGCCGCAAGTTCCTGACAGGGCAATCGCATTACAGGGAATCTCATGCTGGGCGCTGGACGATGCCTCCGAACCGGCGGCGCCCAGCCAGGAGTCCAGGTTCCTCGGCCGGCCTCAAGTCAGTTCGGAAATGTTTCCGGAAGGGCCGCAGTGGACGCGACAAGCAGTCAGGGGTCCCGCCACAGGGTTGAGTTCTATTGGGCCGGCCCAGCTGGACTGAGCTGTTGGTTCGGTTGCCTGCATTCCTGACCCGGTGTAATCTCTCCGCACCTGGCAGACAAGTAAACGACGCGGGAGGTACAGAGCCATGCCCTCCATCTACGCAGATACCGTTATCCGCAACGCCAATATCATCACCATCGACTCCAGCAAGCCCCGGGCCGAGGCTTTGGCCATGCTTCACGGAAAGTTCGCCGCAGTGGGAAGCGCAGACGACGTCTCCGACTGGGTGGGGCCCGATACCAGGGTGCTGGACATGGATGGCAAGACGGTCCTGCCCGGGTTTATCGATGCCCACATACATGTGCTGAACAGCGGCATCCGCCACGTGATGGCCGCAGATTGCGCCCAGCCCACCATCGCCGCCATACAGGAGGAATTGCGGAAGCGCGTGGCCGTCACACCGGCCGGCCAGTGGGTTCAGGGCTTCAAGTTCGACGACACCAAGACAGCCGAAAACCGCTTTCTTTACCGGGCCGACCTGGACGCCGTCAGCAGCGAGCACCCAATCCTGGTGGCGCACCGGGCCGGCCACGTCTATTACCTGAACAGCCTGGGGCTGGAGCTGGCCGGGTTTAACAGCGAGACCCCGGACCCATCGGGCGGCCGGCTGGGACGGAACCCGGATACGGGCGAACTGGACGGGGTGGTTTACGAGCGGGCCATTGAACCGGTTAGGTTCGGCCTTATTCCGGTCGAGACGCCGGAAATTCGGAGGGAGGGGCTGCGGACCATCTGTCGCATGCTGAACGAAGCGGGTTTGACCAGCGTCCACGACGCGCGGGTCACCGCCGAGGAATTCACCACCTACCAGGAAGGCTACAAGGAAGGCGACCTGTCCCTGCGGGTCTATTGCCTCCTCTATTACCCCCACTTTCCCGCCCTGCGGGACGCCGGCGTGGTCGCAGGCCTGGGGGACGACCGGCTGCGCATAGGGGGTATTAAGATGGTGGCCGACGGAGCCATTGCTACCCGCACGGCCTACCTCTCGTCCCCCTACGAGGGAAGCTGCTGCGACTATGGCATCCTGGCCATGGAGGAGGACGAGATAAACGAGCGGGTAATGGAGATGCACAAGGCCGGGTTCCAGGTGTGCATCCACGCCAACGGGGACAGCACCATTGAAATGGTGGTATCGGCATACGAGCGAGCCCAGAAGGCGCATCCCCGTCCCGATCCCCGGCACCGGATCGAGCACTGTACCCTGGTGAACCCGGACCTGCTCTCACGGATGAAAGCCCTGGGCGCGATAGCGACTCCCTTCTGTACTTATGTTTACTACCACGGCGAGAAAATGCCCTTCTACGGTGAGGAAAGGCTGCGGTGGATGTTCGCCCAGCGCTCCTTCCTGGACTATGGCATAGTCTCCACCGGGGCTACCGACTATCCTCCTGGTCCCTTTGAGCCGCTGATGGGAATCCAGAGCTGCGTGACCCGAACCGACAGCGAGGGACGGGTATGGGGCGAGAACCAGAAGGTAACGGTGGAGGAGGCCCTGCGCATCTACACGCTGCACGGGGCGTACGCGGGCTTTGAGGAGCACATCAAGGGCTCCATTGAAACGGGGAAACTGGCTGACCTGGTGGTGCTGGGTGATGACCCCACGGTAGTAGATCCGCTGAGGATAATAGACATTCCGGTGCTGCAGACTATAGTTGGCGGGGAGACGGTGTACGGAGGGTAGCCCGAGGGAAGTGGAAAAAGAGAGCGTCTCAGAAACGTCAGCTAGAGCAGTTTGCTCAGGGTTACGGACAAGCTGATGATTATGGCGCTTTGAGCGATCATAGCGCCGATCATCCATTTCACTATTTCAAACTTTGTGGTTTCTATTTTTGCCTCGGTGGATAGGCGCAATGCCTCGATATCGGACTGGGTAGATAGTCGGAGGGCCTCGATATCGGATTGTGTGGACAGTCGCAGGGCTTCAATATCAGACTTGGTGGACAGTCGCAGGGCTTCAATATCAGACTTGGTGGACAGTCGGAGGGTTTCGATATCAGACTGAGTAGATATCCCCAAAATCTCAACATCTGACTTCAAAGAATTGACCTCGGCCAAGA
>JAPPJA010000157.1:0-473 GCA_028874675.1 Chloroflexota bacterium | reverse complement strand
GCAATGTCAGACTTGGTAGCCAGATTGCTGTTCAGCAAATTTATCTGCTCGCTGGCCAGGGCCTCGGCCTGTGTTTCAGTAAAGCCGCTGGCTACGAGGTTCTGGACGAAGCGGTGGGTGTCGAAAGGGATTGCTTCCTGTGCCATATGCTCATTGTATTGGGGAAAAAAGCAGAGTTCAATTCCCTAGTTTCTCGATGTAAATGGACCGGCCGACATAGCTTCTGAACATGGCTGCCGGTCTGACTACGGATTCCACCCAGTTGGGCAGGGTCTGCTCGGTGTTCAGGGCGGATTAACCGTTGTTGTGGGCCTATTCGTGGCCAAGCCTGCTTCTGATGGTATTATAGGTTGCAGTTCAGACTGGCCAGCAACGGGGAGGTTGCCATGTCGCCAATAAGGGTTGCGATTCACGGAGCAACGGGCAGGATGGGTACTGAAACTGTCGGCGCCGTCTGCCGCGAGGACGATATG
>JAPPJA010000216.1:924-11267 GCA_028874675.1 Chloroflexota bacterium | reverse complement strand
CTTTGAAGTAACCCCCAACAGGGAAATCGTGTGGGAATACATCAACCCCGAGTTCATCTACTCGGCTCGCGACGGAATCCGGGCCAACTCCCTGTTTCGCGCCCACCGGTACGGCCCCGATCATCCGGCGCTGCCGGATAAAGACCTGGACCCTGCCAGGTTCGCTGCTCTCAACCACTTGTACCAGGGCTAGCGGGGCGGCAGGAAGGCATTTATGGCTCGCGCCTTAACCTTCGTCCCCGAGCAGGCGGGAACCTCGCATCCAGGTAGGTCAGGTGGTCGTGGGCGACCTCGTCGTTCCCGCGCAGGCGGGAACCTCGCAGGAACTTACGATCTCTGACTCTCGCCGGAGCGGCAATACACCGTTCCAACCCAACACTACAATCTTGTTGAACCGACAGGTCAGGCGGGAACCAGTTCACCCTCGACGGGGGAAGGCCAGAACGCAGGTGGCCTCCACCAACCAGGAACGCCACAAAAGAAATCGGGGCGGGTTTTGTCGAAACCCGCCCCTGGCATTCTGTTGTCAGTACCATTAAGAAGCCTTAACTGCCCCCGTTCTCCTGCTCCCACTTGGCCTCCAGGTAGGTGGCAGAATTCATGGGCAGGTCGGTCAACCGCAGGCCCACCGCGTGGTAGATGGCGTTGGCCACCGCGCCCATGGGCGGCACCAGGGATACTTCGCCCACACCCCTGACTCCCAGCGGGTGGCCCGGGTTGGGCACTTCCACGATTACCGTGTCAATCATGGGCAGGTCCAGGCTGGTGGGCATCCGGTAGTCCAGGAAGCTGGAATTCACCATCAACCCCACCCGGTCCACGTAGTATTCCTCGTTGAGCGCCCAACCGATGCCCTGCACTGCGCCGCCCTGGATTTGTCCCTCAACGTAGCTGGGGTGGATGGCTTTCCCCGCATCTTGCAGCGCGGTGTAGCGCAGAATCTCCACCTTGCCCGTGTCCGGATCAACTTCAACGTCCACAATGTGGATTCCGAAGGCATTGCCGACTCCGGCGGGGTTGGCCGTGGCCCGTCCCACCACCGGACCGCCGCTGCCGTTCAGCCGCCGGGCTATCTGCGCAAAGGTCATGCTTAGCTCAGAGTCAGACTTGTGACTCAGCACTCCCTTGTTGTACTCCACGTCCTCCACGTTTACGTCCCAGATCGTGGCCGCCCGCTCGATCAGTTGCCGCTTGATGTCCTCGCCGGCGTTGTAAACCGCCGTACCCATCTTGAACGTCACGCCGCTCCCGCCGGCCCCGGAGCTGTAGCCGATGGAGTCGGTGTCGGCGATGGAGGGCTTGATGTCCTCGGCCGCGATGCCCAGCACCTCGGCTATCTGCATGGCCATCGCCGCCCGACTGCCCCCGATATCCGGCGAGCCCTCCACCAGGCTGACCGTACCGTCCGGATTGACGCTGGCAACCGCGCTGGCCGGGCCCGTGCCGTTCATCCAGCAACCGGCGGCCACGCCCCGACCCCGGTACTTGCCCTCAAGGGGTTCGGCCAGGTGCGGGTGCTGCTGCGCCGCCTGGCAAAGCTCCACCATACCTATCTTGCGGTACGTGGGACCGGTAATCTGCCGGTCACCCTCTTTGGCTGCGTTCATCAGCCGGAACTCCACCGGGTCCATGCCGATCTTTTCGCACACTTCGTCCAGCACTGTCTCGGCGGCGAAGGCCGCGGTGGGCGACCCCGGGGCGCGGTAGGCGGCCGACTTCTGCGTGTTGACCACCACGTCCAGTCCCTCAACGTAGCCGTTGGGAATGTTGTAGGGAGCAAACATGGTCCGGCAGGCCGACGCCACCGGAGAACCCGGGAACGCTCCCGCTTCGTACTTCAACTGGGCCTCGGCCACCGTAATCTTGCCGTCGTTGGTGGCCCCTACCTTCACCTTCATGTGTGTGGCCGGCGCCGGCCCCGTCCCCAGGAAAACCTCGGTTCGCGACATGGCGATCTTTACGGGCTTGCCCGTCTTGCGGGACAGCGCGGCAACTACCGGCTCAATGTAGCAGCCGCCCATACCCTTGCCGCCAAATCCCCCGCCAATTTCCATGGGGATGATTTTGACCTTCGAGACCGGCACTCCCATGATGGTGGAAGTATGGTCGCGCAGGGCGAAGTGACCCTGGCTGCTGGCCCAGATCGTAACCGAGTCATCGGTGTTCCACTGGGCGGTCGCCGAGTGGGGCTCGATGTATCCCTGGTGGACCGCCTTGGTGTGGAACTCCCGCTCCACTACCACGTCTGCCTCGGCGAATGCCTTTTCCGGGTCGCCCAGCGTGTATTCAAAACGGTTGGCCAGGTTGGTAACCTTGTCCGACTGATCGCCCCAGGCTCCGGGCCGCCAGCTGGGGCTGTCAAACGTAACCAGCCGCTCGTGCACCAGGGGCGCATTCTCGGCCAGGGCCTCGTCGGCGGTCAGCACCGGTTCCAGCACTTCCCAGTCCACGTCGATCAGCGCCAGGGCCTCCTCCGCCAGGTGCTGGCTGGTGGCGGCCACCGCGGCCACGGCGTGACCGCGATACAGGGCCTTCTCCCGGGCCATCACGTTGCGGCTGTAGAAACCATAGTTGACGTTCGCCCCCTCTGACAGGTCCGACACTTCGGCGGACACGTCGGGAAAGTCGGCGGACGTCACCACAGCCTCCACTCCCGGCAGGGCCAACGCCTTGCTGGCGTCAATCCCTCGAATCCGTGCGTGGGGGTGGGGACTGCGCAGGATTTTTCCGTAGAGCATCCCGGTAAGGTGAATGTCCGCGGCGTAGCGGGCCCGACCCATAACCTTGTCCGGTCCGTCATGCCTGATGGGCCTGGTGCCTACCACATCGTACTCCTGGTTGGAGAGCACAATGTTGGGCTTGTAATCGAGCATTTCTTCCTCCCCTCAAACCTGGCCCGAAGCCAGGGAGTATCTCGGCCTAATTTACCACAATTACCCCCGCAATGGGACTTTCCACCCCCACTGGGTAGCGTTGCGATTCAGGTGGTCTATATCAGGCAGGGGCGAGTTTGAAACCTGCCCTTGACAGCATTACGACCGTTCTCCCTCTGCAATACCATCTGAAATGAAACCATTCCTGAGCATAATCAAGCCACCCTGAGCATAATCAAGCCACCCTGAGCGGAGAGTATGTCATCCTGAGCGAAGCCGAAGGATCTAATCTCCTTCCCCCTCAAACCCCACCCCAGGAACCTCACCTCTCTGACACCTTCCCCTTGCCCCTCCGGAAAACCCTACCCTACCATCAAATGACAATACCAAAAGTCCCGTCCCCCTCGACGCAGAAAGGCCAGGGTAAGGGTGACAACCGCTCACCAACCAGCTCATCTCACCCCACTCCCAGATACGATACAATCAAGAATGCGCGCAAATGACCCCTTAAACCGTTTTTCTCCCATACCCCATTATTAGTGAATATTAGTGCCCATTGGTGGATAAATCCTTTCTTCGTGCCCATTAGTGCCCTTCGTGGATAAACTACTGAACTGGAACATAACCATGTACACCCTGTCCCAGATTCGCAGCCAGGTTAACACCCTCACAGGAGGCGCTCCTCGAGCCCTCTACGTCACGAATAAGTTGACTACGCCAAGGCCCTTCCTTTAAAGTTATTCCCTGAATTGACACCCACACACCTGTTGGAGGAATTTACGATGCCCATCAACCTTTCCCGCATTGGCCATGCCGCCGTTCGCGTCCGCGACATCGAGCGCGCCAAGAAGTTCTATACCGAAGTCCTGGGTTTCGTTATCGAGGAAGAGGACCCGGAACACGGTGGCGTGTTCATGAGCCTGGGCCGTGACGACACCCACGAAGGTCACGTCTTTGACCTGTCTCCCGTGGAAGATCCCAACAACGCCCTGGACGCTCCCGAGCGCAACCAGGTAGGCGTTGCCCACATCGCCATCAAGGTGGACACCCACCAGGACATGAAGGACGCCTACGATCACCTGGTCAGCAACGGCGTCACCGTGGACCGGCTGGTCGAGCACGCCAACCAGCGCAGCATGTACTTCGCCGACTCCGAGGGCAACCGCCTGGAGATCTACTTCGAGTACCCCACCTCCAAGGAACTCTTCAAGCGCGGCCGCGGCGACCGCGACTTCGTCTTCACCTTCGAAGACCCGGTTCCCCCCTGGGCTTCCGAGGTCCCCAGCGACTGGGACCCCGACACCACCGTTGACCGCTACCACCGCGGCACCGTCCGCACCATGGGCGACTAGCGGCCAGGATCAGACAGTCGTACCAGGCTAAAAGAAGAAGGGCGGGTCAATTGACACCCGCCCTTCAGTCATTTGCCGGCCGGACACTTCCGGGGTCTTAACCGGCGCCCGCCCCAGCGACCGCTTCCCGTCTCCGGTTCCGTTGCTTCTGCCGTTCCCCCGAGGCCAGTATCCTCTTTCGAAGCCTGTAGTTTAGCGGCGTAACCTCCACCAGTTCATCTCCGGCGATGAACTCCAGCGCCTCTTCCAGGCTCATCTTGACGGGAGGGCTCAGCCGCTTGGCCACATCTGCCGTGGAGGATCGCATGTTGGTGAGCTTCTTCTCCCGGCATACGTTGATGACGATGTCGTCTTCCTTTGGATGCATGCCCACGATCATACCCTCGTAAACCTGGGTGCCGGGTTCAATGAAGGTGGGCCCCCTCCCCTGGGCGTTCAGCAGCCCATAGGTGACTGCCACCCCCGGCTCCGACGCCACCAGGGACTGGCTGCTGGCGTTCTTCATCTCCCCCGTCATCGGACGGTACTCCACGAACCGGCTGTTGGTCACCCCGTTCCCCCGGGTGGTCCGCAGGAAGAAGGACCGGAAGCCAATCAGCCCCCTTGTCGGCGCCAGGTACTCCATTCGCACGTTGCCTCCGCCGTCATTGTCCATGTCCGTCATCTGCCCCAGCCGGTTGGCCAGGCTCTCCGAAAGCGCCCCGATATACTCCTCTCGGGTGTGGACCGTCAGCTGCTCAAAGGGCTCATGCACCTTGCCGGCCACCACCCTGGTTACCGGCGCCGGCCTGGACACCTGGAACTCATACCCCTCCCGGCGCATGTTCTCCACCAGGATGGACAGGTGCAGTTCCCCCCGCCCCGAAACCAGGAACTCGTCGGCGCTGGCCGTCTCATCCACCCGCAGGCTGACATTGGTGCGCAGCTCCCTGAACAGCCGCTCCCTCAGCATCCGCGACGTGCACCGCGAACCCTCTTTCCCCATGAAAGGTGACGTATTGACCCCAAAGGTCATCATCACCGTCGGCTCTTCTATCTCAATGGAAGGCAGAGCCTCGGGCCGGTCAAGTCCCGCGATGGTGTCGCCAATGGAGATGTCCTCTATGCCTGAGATTGCCACAATCTCGCCAGCCAGCGCCTTGTCCGTCGCCAGTCGTTCCAGTCCCCTGTGCACGAACACGTTCTCGACGCTCTCCTGCCTGGGATTACCGTCCCGACCAATGACGGCAACCGCATCCCGAAAGCCCACGCTGCCGGTGAATACCCGGCCAATGGCAATCTGTCCCAGGTAGTTGTCGTAGTCCAGCGCCGCCACCAGCATCCGCAGCGACTCTTTGGGATCGCCCGTTGGCGGCGGGATCACCTCCAGGATAGAGTCGAACAGGGGTTGCATATCCCCTTCCGTCGCGCCGGGACTGGCAGAGGCAAACCCCTGCTTCGCCGAGGCATACAGTATGGGAAAGTCCAGTTGCTCCGGCTGCGTTGCAAGCTCCAGGAACAGGTCCTGCACCATCCCCTCCACCTCAGAAATTCGCGCTTCCGGGCGGTCAATCTTGTTGATCACCACCATGGGCGTTACATTGCGCTGCAGGGCCTGCTGGAGTACATAGCGGGTCTGGGGCATGGGACCGTCCACCGCGTCCACCAGCAGCAGGCAGCCGTCGGCCATGTTCATCACCCGCTCCACCTCGCCGCTGAAGTCGGCATGCCCCGGCGTATCGATAATGTTGATCTTGATGCCCCGGTACTCCACGGCGGTGTTCTTGGCCAGAATCGTAATACCCCGCTCCCGTTCCAGGGGATCACTGTCCATAATCAGTTCGCCCACCTCCTGGTGCTCCCTGAAAACCCTTCCCTGCTTCAGCAAAGCATCCACCAGGGTAGTCTTCCCATGGTCCACGTGGGCAATAATCGCCAGGTTGCGAATGTTGGTATTGGTAGTCGGTTCCATCTATCTCTCTGGTTGGCTCGGGATCCCTGGCGGTTTACCTCATGGCGTCCAGGACGTCCACCAAGCCAAAATAATAATGTCAAAGAAGTGCTTGCCAGGTCGGGAACATTGTAGCAAGAAATCGTACTGCGTTCATATATTGGCGACTCATTTGTGAGCCAATATTTCGTATTTCGTCCCCTGGAGATAGGCACATCCTTGCCTTTGCCGCCAAGGCTTACCTTGCCCACAAACCTGCCTTTGTGTAGAATCCAGGGACATGGTGAAGTAATCTGGACTACGAACATGCAAGCGCGGATTCGATAAGGAGAGAACATGGATTTTGGACTTGAGGGCAAAAAGGCATTTGTTGCTGGCGGAGGTCGCGGCATTGGCAAGGCTATCGCCAGGGTTTTGGCCCAGGAGGGTTGCGACGTAGTGATAGCGTCCCGCTCCCTGGACCAGCTTGAGGCTGCCGCCAAGGAAATCTCCGACGCCACCGGCCGCAACGTTATCCCCATGCAGATGGACGCCACCCAGACGGACCAGGTCAACGACGTGGTCAACGAGGCCGTCCAGATGCTGGGTGGCCTGCACATCATGGTCAACAGCGCATCCCTCCCCGGCGGCTCCGACGACGCGGTAGGCTACGTTGAAACCGTCAACGAAGAGTCCCTTATGGCAGATTTCGACGTAAAGTTCGTTGGCGCCCTGCGCTGCTCCAAGGCCGCTATTCCCCATCTGAAGGAGCAGGGCTACGGCCGCATCATCAACATCAGCGGCGGCAACGCCCGCAATGCCGGAAACCTGAGCGGGGGCGCCAGGAACGTTTCCATGGTCCATATGACCAAGACCTTGTCCAATGACCTGGGCCGCTACGGCATCACCGTCAACTGCATCCATCCGGGCACGACCCGCACCGAGCGCACCGCGGGAATGCTGGAGGGCCGCGCCGCCCAGCAGGGCACCACTGCCGCCGAGGTGGAACAGCAGGACTTCGCCCCGGGTTCCGGCCGGGGCAACGCCATCTGCCGTATGGTGGACGCCGAGGAGATAGGCTTCGTCACGGCCTTCCTGGCCTCCGACAAGGCCTGGGCAGTCACCGGCGAGGTAATTGCTGCCGGCGGTGGAGTTGGGTCGGCGGTATTCTACTAGAAACAGACTTGGGCAACCGCGCCCGCTCCGCAATAGCTGGAAATTCAACGGGCCCCTCCGACTGTCTGGAGGGGCTCATTTGGTTGGTTCCAGCTGCCTACTGGGACAGCAGCTTACCTACATGCTACTCCAGCAGGAACCCCCTGATGACCCTGCTGTACTTCTGGTAGAGGAATCCGCCCAACACCAGCAGTCCGCCCAGGCCCATAAACGCCCCAACCCGGTATCCCGCGTCAAGTTGGAAGGCATCGTAGGAGAAAAGCTTAAGTACCGGAATGGCCAGCAACGCCAGCCCGCCCATCCGAAGCCATCGTTCCTGCTTCAAAATCCCCAGGGCGATCAATACCGTGGCATAGACGGCCCACAGGACGCTCAGGGAAAGGCTGGTAGCATTGCCGGTATAAGCTGCCCCCACCAGCCCATTGCGAGAAGCGAAATTGACTGCATCCGCCACCATCACGCTAAGGGCCCACACAGTGAGCAGGTTTGCAGCCACACAGAGCGCCAGGGGCACGTAGGGCTCCCAGGCGTAGCCACTCCCATCGCCGGATCTCTTCCACCACATTACCGAGGCGTAGGAAACCCCGACCAGGACCACGTGAGACAGCAGCCGAATGTCATACAGGAACCAGAACGGTTCTTGTTGATAGTTGTCCTGCTGAAGCAGCGCTAAATCCCCGGTGACATCGACCATTAGCCACTTAGCGGCACAGAACGCAAGCAAGGCAATCCCGCCCCACCGCAACAAAGGCAGGCCGCGCCTGGTCCCAATGAACACCAACCCTCCTGCATAGGCGGCCCACAACGTACTCAGGCTTAAACTCAATACATTGGGGAATTGTCCATCCGCCACCAGGTCATTGCACGCCGCCAGGTTAACCGCATCCACCACCATCACGCTCAGGACCCACAGGGTAAGCAGGTTTGCAGCCGCAGCCAGGAGGCCTGGCAGCCTGGATTCCCAGCTGAAGATGCCCCGCAGGGGATTTGTCCTGCACAACCATGCGGCGTAGTACGCCACCCCCACCAGTATCACGTACGCGACGAGCCGGACATCATAGAGCAACCAGTAAGAGTCCTGGTCGAAGCTTTCCCAGTTGACGATTGTCAGGTTGATGTCCAGCCCGATGTCCAGCAACAGCCATCTGGCAAATGCCAGAGTCAGCACGCCAATTCCTGCCAGTATCACCAACTGCTGATTCCTGATCTTGCCCGCTAACAGCACCACAAGGGCGTAAAGTCCCCAGCATCCGCCCAGCGACAGGCTTACCGCGCTGGCTTCGAGGTGCTGGCCCAGCAACCCCCCCTCCACCGCCAGCTTGACGAGGTCCACCATCTGGATACTGAGAATCCACAGGGTCAGGACATTGGCAAATGCCAGGAACGCGGCAGGCATAAACCTTTCCCACTCGTAAGTAATGGCTGACCGCCCCCGTCGCCAGAGGAAAGCCGTGATATAACTTGCGCCAATGACCATGATGTAGGCAAGAATCCGGAAATTAAAGAAAGGCCAGCCCTCTCCTGCCACATAGGGGTTCCAGGGAGCGTTTTCAAGCCCCAGGTCCGTCGGTAACTCAGTTATCAGCAGCCATCCCAGCACAACAGCAAAAAAGGCCAAACCGAACCAGCGCATTTCGCGCAGCCCGGTCGCAAAGGATAGCCACGTCAGCGCAGCCCCTTGGGCAGCCCACGCCACCACAATGGAAGGGCCGCTGAGTTGGACCGGGACGGCAATAGCCAGCAGCACCAGCGAAATCCCAACCGCAAACATGCTGAGGTGCGCCTGCTCCCGATTCCGCAACAAGATGCCATAGCCGAGCAAGCCGTAGAAGGCGGACAGCAGCAATGTAAACGCTCCCATCCACTCCCGGTATGCATCAAACAGCTGGTCATAGCTGATGGCCAGATAGGCCATCGCATTAACGACCATCAGGGACTGGTCTAACGCTTGTAACGGCCGGCGCCAGATCAGGTGATAAAGGGTTGTTGCCCCCACAAAAATCAGGAATATGAGCGTTATCCCGATTTGGGACAGCAGCAACGGGGGAGTGGGCTCACCCTGTACCCAGAACTGGTACAGAACCAGCGAACCGGCAAGGGCCAGGAGGGTAAACCAGCGCCAGTTCCGGAAGGCCGCAAGGAACAGCACCCCCAGGTCCAGCACCAGCACATAGCCAAGCAGGGCCCATTGTGGATCTACATCCTGGGAAAGGAACAAGGGTGTGGCAAAGCCGCCCAGAATGCCAAGTATGGCAATGGCCAGGGCCTCGTACCTGAGAGCCAGCCCTGCCGCCGCCGCCGTCACCACAAATGCCAGTCCCAGCGCCGCGACTCCCCCAATGAGCTGATACAGGGCAAATGCCGCGAATATGCTGAGGTACAGGACCGCTATACCGCCTCCGGTAAGCGCTTGTGCCCAGACGGAGTACTTGCGACGCCAGAACTCCCCAGCCCCCAGCAGCGCCACGCCCGCCGCCAGACCCAGCAGAACCCTTCCGGTCTCCCCGATCCACTGATTGTCGAAGGCCAGCTTCAGGAAAAACCCCACCCCGATAATCAATGCCACAATGCCTATTCGGGCCAGCCAATTGCCTCCCAGCAACCACTCCCAGTTAAATGAACTGCCAGGGGATGCCGTGGCAACCTCCCTGGGAGTACTTTCCTGAGGTTGGGCAATGGCTGGGCCGGAAGCGTGGCTGCTCACCGTTCGGGTAGCCGACTGTTCACTAACAAGCGGGGAAATAGGAGGACTGGGGCGTTCTGGAATTGTGCCGCCAGTCTGCCCAGGTACCGTGCGCGAGGGCTCCGAAGGCATGGCATAAGCCCGGGCCTCCGGCTGTCCTGCCGGACTTGCCTGGGTCTGACCGGTCCGAGGGGGAGCGGCGCTTGGGGGACTTGCGTTTGGGGGAGAAAGCTGCGGTTCAGCGGATTGGGAACCGGCCAAGGACTGTTCCAACGCCGCCAGCCGGCTGGTCAGGAGGCTAACCTGATTTTGCAGTGTGAAAATGGCCGCACGCAGTTGGTCAGCGTTTT
>JAPPJA010000216.1:0-914 GCA_028874675.1 Chloroflexota bacterium | reverse complement strand
AACTGCAGCGTCCCTCGCTTCAGTTTCCTCGGATTCGGTGGCTGGAATTACCGCCAAAGCTACGCCGCAGAGCCTGCAGAAGTTGGCCGTTTCTGGGGTTTCCGCCCCACAATTACCGCACTTCACACCCAGCCACCTCTCCTCTTGCTGCAAACCAGTATAGCACCGGGCAAAAGAATTCCCGCATCCACAACGGATGCGGGAATATCACCGTTGCCCTGGCAGGCCCCTGCCAGACACTGCTGGACTGGGGGTTTCTAATGCCGGTGTCCGTGGTTATGGTCATGCCCTCCGTCGTGCTCACCCTCATGCCCTTCCACCGATGCAGGCGACTCCCCGGAAACGGGCGCATGCTGGTGACCGTGGTCATGGTGGCCATTGCCTGTCGGCGCGGGCGCGGCCTGGGGCAAGCGAATAAAGAACAGTATCGCAATGGCTGCCACGTATAGAGCTGTGGTGTAGTAGAAAAGATTGTCGGGATTTATTGTGTAAAGCGCCCCCGCTATCAGGGGGGAAATGGCGCTGAAAATAAAGCGCGAAGTGGACATCAGCCCCAGGGTAGTAGCCGCCGTCCCTTCCCGGACTATATCCATGGCCGCGGCGGTCAGGATAGGCTGGTCGCTGTAGAGGAACAGACCCAGGCCCGCCAGCAGGATCGTCATTCCGGTCAGGGTGTTGCCCAGGGAAGCCATCAGGAAGGTCAATACTGCCAGAACGGCCATGCCCGGTATTAATACCAGCTTCCGGCCAAAGCGGTCGGACAGGTAACCCATTATGGGGCTGGCAAAAATGCCCACCAGCACGAGCAGGCCGATCAGTGACCCACGGATAAACAGGTTCTCAAATCCGCCCTCGCCATCCTGCAGTTTCAGGTTCAGTTCGTCCGCCAGGTACAGGGGAAGGACGGTTATGAA
>JAPPJA010000233.1:7177-11410 GCA_028874675.1 Chloroflexota bacterium | reverse complement strand
GCGCAGGTTGTCGGCATTGGTGCGCTCCTCGTCCAGCCCCCGGTAAACGTCACTCTCGTAGGGCGCCCAGGTGTTTGCCAGGCTGCGCAGCGCTGCCCCCTCCCGGTTGGCGGCCTCCACTATCAGGTCGGAACTGGGTCGCAGATAGGATGCCTGGGAGAGATTCCGAACCCGGTTGCCCAATTCGTTGAATCGCTGGCTGTAGTGGTTCAGGGAATTGATGGCGCTGGCCCGGTTGCAGTCGCCTTCCGTGCGGACCCAGGCGTCAAAATCCTCGTGGAAGGCGTTCAGATCCCTCATCACGGCCCTGAAGGCGGTGACGAACTCGGACAGGTCCTTTCGGTCGGACTCGCTAAATCCTTCTACCAGGTCATCCAGATCCCTTCCGGCCTTCCTGCGAATCCCCCTGGTATCGTCCAGGGTGTCTTCGAAGGTATCGAAGTGCTCGGTGTAATCTGCAGACTCGCTGGCAGACCCGGATGGACCATCACTGTCCTGGGGCCGGCCCTGCTGACCGGTGGGGACGGGGATGGGGTGAGTGACGGGGGCGCCGGAAAGGCCGGATACGCCTCCGGGGAATTCGACACTGACTGAACCACCGTCCAGTCCTCCGCCTGGACCACCTTGTAGTCCGCTGCTTGAAGTTCCCGGAGAGGGAACCATCCCCGGTCCGGGTATTCCATTTTCGGGACCCTCCGACATTGCCTCGCCTTCTGTGCCAGGCTCTTCGGAACCAGGTCCGGGGGCAGACTCACTCGCTTCGCCATTTTCACTTTCGCCGTTACCCCGCGCTTCCCGGCGCATGGTATCGATCAGGTCCTCCAGGGCGCTGGCTTCGGACTCTGCAGCCTCGATCAGCGGATCCTGGACGGGGTCAGTAACCTTGTCGGAAGGAATGTCCTCAAGGGCGAAAACAACGGACTCGTGCTCATTGGCCAACTCCCTAAGCCGGGTAACGATCTCGGCCGCCGCGAGGTCCAATTGTTCATCCGACAACAAGTTGTAGGAATCGTAGAAGGCGTCCCAGTCTTCCTCCACAGAGGCCAACTCTTCCGCAAACTCCTTGGCGAATTCCCGGTCTTCGGGGTCGTCAAGTTCCTGCAGTTTGTCAACCTCAATCTGAGTGGCTCTCAGCAGGGCGAATGCGCTGGCGCGTTCACTCTGGGTTTGTTCCATAAGGGCAGGATTGCCGGGCTGCCAGTTGTCCCGCAGCAGCCTGAGGGAAGCTTCCTCGGCATTGGCTGCTGCTATGGTGCTGTCGGGGAGTTCGCGGGCGATGCCCTTGCCCGGGAGGGCTCGAGCCTCCTCGGTTATGGCGGCAAAGTCGCTGGCGAATTCCCGCAGGGCGGACTCCACGGCCGTGCGGTCGCATGCCGTCAGGCCGGTCCGCCACTGGTCAAAGTCTGCGTGGAACTGGTCCCACTCTGCGTTGATGCTGTCCTGGGACGATGCATAGTCGGCCACGACTTCAGCTGACACTGCAACCGCCATTCTGGACCCGGAATCGCCAGTATTCGATCCAGGATGTTGAGGCGGAATAGTTTCGCGGGAGACCTCTTCGGGTTCGCTGGAACAGGCAGCTATTCCCGCCATCAGTACAATGAAGATGACGGCCTGAACCAGAAACAGTTTGCGGACCAGCTTTTTCATCATCTGGTTTTGTACACCCCTGCATAATCATCAGCCAGTCCGGCCCTGAAGGTTCCGGAATTCAGCTTAGTGACCATTTCCGCCAAACCCTCTGGCGTGCTGGACAGGGCGATCAGGACATCCCGCTCGCCGGTACGGTGGAGCAGGAGGACCGAAGACCCTTCCAGGGGGATGCCGCTTGAGAAGGGAGCGGAGAGAGAATCATCAATGCGGACGCCGGCGGAATCCAGATACCGGGCTACCGCGGCGGGATTTTCGTAAAGTCCAAGAAACACGGTGTCCCTGCCGGCGTTTTCCGACCCCCGTACCTCCGACGGTATGCCGGAGTCCAGTAGCGCTTGCCTCATGTCGGCCCCCAGGTCGAAGAGGTCCGGACGGCCCAGCAGTATATCAACGCCGCCCTGGAGGAAGCCGGGGAAGTCAGCGAGCCGGTAGTCCTTTTGCTCCTCGGTCAGGAACTCGGCAATATTGGTTACCAGCTGATCGTTGTCCCTTACCGCGTTGTAGGGCGGGATCATAAAGGTAAGGTCATAAACGGCCAGCACGTTCCGGGTGGCGCCCATGGCCACGGGTGAGCGGGGCAGGTTCCGTTCCGAAATGTTGGAGTGTGTGTTCTCGTCGGTCAATGCCAGGCTTTCGCCGGCAGATTCAATGGAACCGGCGTAGAAGAAGACCATCTCATTGATGCCGGCAGTTATCTCGTGGGCCGGAAAGTCTCGCACGTAGAATTCCTGGAAGTTGGAGTCGTGCTCCTCCAGGTTGTACAGGTAGTCGGGCTGGAAGGCTACTCCCAGGCTCTCGGAAAGGCTGTTGATCTGGTGGGGACGGCCCGGGTCGGCCACTACCAGAACCTTGCCGCCCCGCTCAACGAAGTCCACCACCAGGTCGGCCTCGCCGGCGCTGTAGGGTACGTTGGGCAGAACGACCATGAAGGCATCGGCGGTACGCAGCCCCTCGGAAAGTGCGGAAACTCCGGGTTCGGAGATGTACGCTACGTCGAAACCCCTGGCGTTGACGCGGTTCAACAGGGTCGATATCTCGCGAGTGGAGAAGGCGTTGCGATGGCCGGTATCTACCAGCAAAGTGCCCCGGTTGGTGGCTCCCAGCGGATTGGCGGAAAACACGGGCTGGTCCGTAAAGTCCTCGGCGGGCGCCGGTATGGCCATTATTTCTTCAAAGTAAATGTCCGGCGCCACCGGAGGAGAATACCCACCCCGGTAGAAGAACTGGTATGAGGACAGGAAAGTTACCAGGAAAAACGCAACCGCGCAGACTGGAAAAATGAGAAGCTTCCACACTTTAGGGGTTGGCTCCTATGTGCAGATAGTAGAACTTGGGTTGGTTGAACTCCACGGGCAATTCGGGGAATGCCTCTTCGGGCGGGACGCCCAGGACGCCATACTCAAGCGGCCTCTGAAGACCTTCCACATTTACCCACTGGTCCATTTCGGATGAAGGGTCAGCCTGCGAAAGGCCGTCCGCCCCACTGAGGATTTCGCTTGTCGAGCCGCTGGAAGCAGGTCCCTCTGGCGCCTGGCGGCTGACAAAAATGTCCATCAGGCGGGCGTCCGCTTCGGTTAGAGGGGATCCTGCATCGCCGTGGGAAGAATAGATTCGACGCAAGTTCTGGACGAACTGGCGATTGACTTCAACGTTTACGTTAACCATCTCGTAATTGGCTATACCGGCAAGCTCAGCGGCCTTTTCCAGAGCCCGGGCGTCGCTGCCAATGCCGTCCGCAAATCCCAGGCGCACCGCGTCCACGCCCGCGTACAGGCGTCCCTCGGCCAGTTCGGTGCGGGAAACTTTCAAGCGGTCGCCACGCTCACGTACCGTCATTTCGATGAATGCCTCGTTCAGGCGGTCTAGAGTGGCAATCCAGTCGCGGCGGGAACTACCGGACAGCTTGTAGGGGCCGGTGTAGGCGATGAATTCGGGAGCAAGCGGGGGAAGCACCGGCGGGCTGCCAGCAACCACACCCACATTTCCCACCAACGTTGATGTCTTGGTATAAGTGTAGTTGGCGCCGAGGGCCATCATGTAACCGCCGCTGGCCACGATGCCGTTCATGGCCATGACGACGGGTTTCTCTTCGCGCAGGCGGCGGGTCTCGATGTAAAGCTGCTCGCTGGCAGAAGCGCCGCCGCCGGGGCTGGCCAGCTTGATGACTACCGCCTTGATGTCGGGATTCCGGCGGCAGTAGTCCAGGTATGCCGTAATAACGTAGGCCGCGTCCTCATTGATGCCCGTATAGGGTATGTCGATAACCCCGATTTTGGGCTTGCCTGGATAACCGTGGAAGAAGAGGGCGTAACCGATGGCTATGCCGAGTATGGCCAGAACCGGGGCAGCTACGTACCAGCTAATCAGTATCCGACCCAATGCGGAAAGTGTTCTCATCCCTACCTTCGTATTCCAGCGGCTCACGCCGAGGGAAAGAGTGCTCAGGAAACCGGAAGGCCCGGTGGCGTCGTGAAGCGCTAGCCATTGATAGTATCCCACGTATAACTAGGTGTCAACGACACTCGACAATGGCACAGGGCTATCGCATGAAAGATTCGTCCTACAGCCGGCTAATATCCA
>JAPPJA010000233.1:0-7167 GCA_028874675.1 Chloroflexota bacterium | reverse complement strand
GAGCTTGCCGAAGGGCCTAAATACATTCCCCACGGCCTCGACACGGGTCCGAAAGCCAGTTTGTGGGGAGGAGTTTAGATTCTTCGGCAAGCTCAGAATGACAATTTACTCACTTATGCGATAGCCCTGACAATGACAACCGTCTTCTATCCGTATGTCAAAGTCTAGCTTGATGAAAATACGCACTGGGAGCAACGCTGGATCTATTTCTCGAAGCGGCATGGATACTGCTCGCCAAGAATGTAACCGGCAATCTTCAAGAAATTGTCAGGCTGCATTTCAGCGGAGCAATGTGTGGAGGAGCGCCGGCGCTGCTACTCGCCGCCGGCCTGAAGGTCGAACTTGCGAAAGGCTGCCACCGCCAGAATGGCCAGGGCAGCGATGTAGCCGATGGAAACGGGGACGGACCAGGCCGCTGAAAGGATGCTGCTATCGCCCCGCAGCCCCTGGGCAATTCCCCAAAGGGTCCATGCTGTTGCTTCGGCTACGGGCCAATTCTCCAGCGCACCCAGGGCATTGGCCAGCGGATAGAATATGGCCTCGGCAAAAACAATGGACAAACCCACACCTAGGGTAAACGACGCCGACTGCCGCCAGTGAGACAAAGCGATTCCCAGCGCCAGGTAAAGCAGGGAAACCATCCAGGAGGCTAATACCGAAACCGTCCCGTCCTGCCAGCCAGCGAAGTGAGGCCCCGATGCGCCGGCGAAAATGACTGCAGCCGCCAGTACCAGGAGGTGGTACCCCAACAGCAATGCGGCCCCTGCCAGGCTCTTGGCCGCGATTACGCTTTCGCGGGAGGCGCCGCGAGCAGTCAGGGTACGGCATGTCCCGTTCTGCAGGTCCCACGC
Source organism: Chloroflexota bacterium (assembly GCA_028874675.1). Lineage (GTDB taxonomy): Bacteria > Chloroflexota > Dehalococcoidia > Lucifugimonadales > UBA3495 > Bin22. Next base: position 6,316 of record JAPPJA010000233.1, on the reverse strand, counting down.
GTGGGTGTAAGACGATAGAACAATCGCAAGGATGGGCGACAAAAAAGACAGGGAACCTGCCGCCGCCCCGAAATAGCCTGAGCTGCCCAGGGGCGTCAGCCAACCCGCCAGCTGCATTGCCACGACCACCAGCGAAAACAAGGGAATAGCCAAGGCCATGCCTGCCAGGACAAGAAAGGGCGCCCGGTGGTGCATTCGGAACCACTCCCAGCGGGTCAGTCTCAGGATGGGCTGCATCAGCGGGGATCCTCCTCGGGATGACCTGCGCGGCCCACGGCGGCCAGGTACTTCTGCTCCAGTGAACCGGCGCCCGGGTTGCGAGCTACGGGCCCCATGGACAGGGGGTAGATTCCTTCCCTTGCCAGGTCTCTGGCCACTTCCCATTCGCGCCCCGGCGTCGCTTCAACAAGCAGACTCTCGGCAATCTCGGACTCACCCGAAACACTCTGAACAGACCATTCATTACGTTTCAGGCAATTCAGCGCAGTCGCGTTATCGGTGGTTTCAATCCGGACAACGGCGGCGACAGCCTCAGTGTCGGATATGTCGCCCTGGTCCACCAGGTTGCCCTTATGGATAATGGCATAGCTGTCGCACGTCAATTCCACCTCGTGAAGCAGGTGGCTGGACATGATGACCGTGCGCCCGCCCTCCCTGCCCAGTGTCCGGACCAGGTCTCGAATCTCCACCATGCCCTCGGGGTCCAGGCCGGTGGTAGGTTCGTCCAGCAGCAGCAGGTCGGGGTCGCCAACCAGGGCCGTGGCAATTCCCAGTCGCTGTTTCATGCCGGTAGAGCATTGGCTGAACTTGCGGCTGGCCGAATTTCCTTCCAGCCCTACCTGGGCCAACAGGGAGTCAACGCTGCTCCGGCCGGAATCCAGGCCAAGCATGCCCAGAATGCAGCGCAGGTTGTCGCGGCAAGAGAGGTGAGGCCAGAGGAGGGGCCTGGAAATGAGGGAACCGGTGCGGGTGAGCGCCTGGCGGTGGTCGGGCATTCCCAGCAGGCGGAATGACCCCGAGGTGGGGGAAATGAATCCCGCCAGGATGCTCAGCAGCGTTGTCTTGCCTGAACCGTTGGGACCAAGAAGCCCCAGCAAGGCGCCGGCAGGAACTTCGAGATTCACATCCTGGAGGGCGAAAAAACCGCCGAATTTTCGGGTGAGGGCCCGGGTGACCACCGCTGGGTCAGCGGGCGTTGAGCCGTTGGAAATGCCTTGCATACTAAATCAATGCCCACCGGAGCCAGTTTACCTGGTATCTTCCCGGTCACGATTTTCCCTTCCCCGGTTGTGAGCCTGTGGCACTCATTTTGTGGCAGGGGCCCGACATCCAGAGGGGGTGAAAGAGAGGATGTCAATGACCCCTACCGTCATATACTACGCCCAATAAACCGGACCGGATTTATTGTGTGGAAGGCGAATAGGGTGACTAGTCGCCCGCGGGGGCAGGATAGTCATCCAGGTTGAAAGGGCTGCCGTTCAGGTTAATGGTGTCCTCGAAAAGTTCGGGGCGACCAAAGGACTGGCGGGCATAGCAACCGTTGCGGGCATTCCGCATCAGGCCGGCAACTTTTTCGGGCGGGTCGCTGGACTCAACGTCATAATGTATGAGAACTTTGTCGGCCTTGGCCTGAATAGTCTGCCGCAGCACGGAACCCTCTGAGGAAACCGAAAAGCCGATGTTAGCCTTAACCTGTCCCAGGTCCACCTTCATCATCTGAGCGTACCGCTCAAGCTGGGTCATTTCTCAAAAAAGAATGGAAACGGCAAAATAGGTCATGGGTGACGGGGCCGTATTGTCGCCCATGGGGGGCCCTTCGTCGCACATTATGGTGAAGCCGCGGGCCTCCGCCTGTTTCTTCATGCCGTCCAGGGTCATGGCGTCGCCGTTGATGGTAAATGAGCGGGAAACTCGATCATTGTCCGCTGTGGTCATCGCTGACTCCTCCAAAATTGAGTGGTGGAGAGTATAACACGGGTCCCTTCCAGGCCTGTACATGGTCTGGACATTTTCCGCCCCTGAGCGCAAGGGCACAGCGCCGCATTGAGCGGCAACCTCAATCCGCAAGCAGGGCAGCCGCGTCTCAAGTGGAGGCTGATACTTTAAACAGTGGTCATGCCGCCCCGAGCCCTTTGGCCTGGCTCAGGGTAAACTCAGCCGAAGTGCTCAGATTGACAGTCAGCCAAGGCGCGATTGCCCTGAAACCGGAAGTAAGGGACGAACTAAATGGGGTTAATGCGATACAATGCCATCGATTTCCGGTTGAAACACGATTCGCGAAAGACAACCTTGATACGAGGAGTACAAAGATGCCGATTATTGACCATTCCCAGGCTCCTGAAGTGCCCTGGCGGCCAGGCTACCGAAAGTGGGATGTCGCCGGCCACGAGCAGGGAGTTACCAGCACCTTCAGCATAAACACCGCTGATCCAGGAGCGGGCGCGCCCCTCCATACCCATACCATCGATGAGCTGATTGTCATCATGGAGGGAACGCTGGAAGTTGTGATGGACGGCGAAACCCGGACTGTAGGCCCCAACCATACGGTTGTGATTCCCCCAGGGGCCGAGCATGGATTCAGGGTTACGGGCGAGGGAACGGCTCACTTGCTGGTCTTCTTCCCCGCTCTGAACCCCTACTCGGAAGAGCATACGCACTACCTGGAAGGCGCGCGCCCGGCGTCAGTTTCCGAGTAGCTCGATGTACCAATGGGCGCACCAGAGGCTCGCGGACGCCGACAAACGATGCCGGCAAACGACGCCGGCAAAACAGGAGGCAGCAATGACCTGGATTCGGCAGGAAGACGTGGGAATGCCAGGCATCATCAGTTCCATGTCCATCAACCCCGGTATGATGGAGGCGGTAAGGAATCTCAACCAGGCCATAAGTTTCGGAGCGTCGGAACTGACCCGGGTGCAGGAGGAGTCTATCGCGGTGGCTGTATCCGTCATAAACAAGTGCCGCTATTGAGCCTCCTCCCACGGAGGGTTCCTCCGTCAACACTCGGACGATCCTGAATACGCCAGTCACATCCTCCACGACTACACCACCGCGGACCTGGACCCACAGACCCGGGGAATGCTGGACTTTGCGGTAAAGCTCACCAGGAGTCCGACCGAAATGAGAGAATCGGATGTAGCCGGTCTGCGAAGCCTCGGGCTGACCGACGAGCAGATACTGTCGGTTGTGGGCATTACCTGCCTGTTCAACTTCATGAACCGCCTGGCCGACGGACTGGGGGTGGATATTGAAGCGGAGCGCCAGCAAGCCATGAACGGCTGGGTTACCGGTACCGCGCGGGACCTGGATTGGTTGTGGGTCTTCAAAGGGCAGCGGGTCTGATTGAAGATCCGGGGTGAATTTAACCGGGGCGGGTTTCAAACCCGCCCCATTCATTTGCCAGGATCTTGCGGGCGCGCCCTTACTCCGGTCTGTCGGTGTGCAGCCCGGCCCGGTTCCAGTAGTCCCACAGGTTGGCGGCGTTCATCTTCATTACGCGGGGCGAGGTCCCGTCCTGGCCCACGTCCATGGGGTACCGGTCGGTGAGGTCGGTAAGATTTTCGACCGCCTCGTCCCGGGTCATTCCCCGTTCCACTGCCTGGCGGGCGTATTCCTTCCATTCCAGGATGTATTCGCCCTGCTCGTCCAGGTAGCTCTTGTCGCACCGTCGGCCGTGCCCGGGGATGAAAATTTCCTCGTCAAGCCGGCGCAGGGATTCCAGGGCCCGCAGCCACTGGTCCGGGTTGGCCTCCTGGATGTAGGTCTGCACCTTGTGAAAGATGTTGTCGCTGGTGAAGACCACCCCCTCTTCCTTGATCAGGATGGCGGCCTGGTACAGGGTATGACCGGGCATATGAATCATCTCGAAGGTATGGTCCCCCACGTGGAGGGTCATGCCGTTCTGGAAGGTGACCACCGGGGCGTTGGGGGTGTAGTTCTCCAGCAGCGCCGGTTCCTCCGGACCCATACCGGCGACCCGGGCAACATGTTCCTCCAGGTTAGTGTCCAGGATTCGCTGCCGAACACCCTCATGGGCAATGACCGGCGCGTCAAAGTAGGCGTTGCCGGTCCAGTGGTCGCCGTGGGGCTCCGTGTTGATGATGTAGAGCAACTCGCCGTGCCTGGCGATCTCTTCCTTGAGCTTCAGGGCGTCGCTGGGCTTCTGGGGGCTGTCAATCATCACCACCCCTTCGGAAGTAACCACGAAGCCGTGGTTGCACCCGCGAATCTGGGTTTCGGCGAAAACTGTACTTGCTACCTGTTCCATTGCAGTACTCCTTTAATGAGGGTTGAGCCGTGACCCGGACCCCACAAGCCGGGGAGCGGCCCGTAAGTGTATCGGGCGGATACTATCACAAGGAGAATGCCGTGGCTATCGGAGGGATTCCAAGCTTCCGCGCGACGAACTCAAAAAGAGACCGGGGGCAGATTTTTCTGCCCCCGGCGTTTCTGCAAGAGACGCCGACCCCAGTCCAGCGAATTCCAACCTGGTCAGCTGACTACGGGCGCTCCGGCGAAGGCTTCTTTCAGGCAGGTGGCGGCCTGGTCCACCGCTTCCTTTGCCTTGTCCACTGCGGCAGACATGCCGAAGAAGCCGTGAATCATGCCGTCGTAGCGGGTGCAAACGGTGGGAACGCCGGCTGCTGAGAGCTTCTGGCCAAAGGCCTCTCCTTCGTCGCGGAGAGGGTCATACTCGGCGGTGATTACCAGGGCCGGCGGCAGACCGCTCAAATCGGATGCGTGCATTGGAGCGGCGTAGGGATTGGTGGCATCCGAGTCGCTGGCCAGGTAGTGGTCCCAGAACCAGACCATACCTTCCCGGGTCAGGGAGTACCCCTCGCCGTTTTCAACGTAGGAGACGGTGTCGAAATTACGCTCGGTAACGGGATAAACGAGCAGTTGGAACACCAGGTCGCAGCCTCCCCGGTCGCGGGACATTAGGGAAACGGCAGCGGACAGGTTTCCGCCGGCGCTGTCACCGCCGGTGGCGATGCGGGCGGGGTCCACGTTGAGGGAAGCCGCATTGGCTGCCAGCCACTGAGTTGCCGCGTAGCAATCGTCGGCGGCTCCGGGGAACTTGGTTTCGGGGGCCAGGCGGTAGTCCACGGAAACCACCACGCAATTGGCGCCGGCGCACAGGTGCCTGGCAGCGCCGTCAGCGGTATCCAGGTCACCGACCACCCAGCCTCCGCCGTGGAACCAGGCCAACCCGGGGAAGGGGCCCGAACCTGACGGGGTGTATATGCGGACGGGAATCTCGCCTCCGGGGCCCGGAATGGTCCGGTCTTCCACCTTGCCGACGTCGGGACCCGGTGCTCGGGGACGCATTTTGCCGTTGATGCGCGCCTGCTCGGGTGAAACCTCATTGTTGGGTGGCAGTCCCAGGGCAGCCACAGCTTCCATAACGGTTACGATTTGCGGGTCCAGTGGCATGGTTATACCTCCTGACGCTATTAAATTAACTTCAGCCGGTTTCCGGCATTGTAACGCCTGAGTACAGTTCAGCCAATGCTTGCGCCATCCCCGGCGGCGCAAAACTACGGGCCGCCCTATGCCGGAAGGGAGGCGGCCCTTGCTGAAGCAGTGTATTCCCGGAAAGTCAGGTTTTGGGCCGCCACCGGAGGTCTGGATGCCGGGCCGCGCCCGCCTCGTCAAGCCGGGACACGGGGGTAGTGTGGGGGGCGTGGTGCACCATGTCCGGGTCAGTCTCAGATTCCTGGTTAATCTGGCGCAGGGCCTCAATGAATGCGTCCAGGGTGTACCGGTTCTCCGACTCGGTGGGCTCTATCATCAGGGCCTCGTGAACGATGAGCGGGAAGTACATGGTCGGCGCGTGGAATCCGTAATCCAGGAGCCGCTTGGCCACGTCCAGGCCACTTACGCCCCGAGCGCGCTGCCAGTCGGCCGACAGCACCACTTCGTGCATGCAGGTGCGGTCATAGGGAAGATAGTAGATATCCTTAAGGGCCTGCAGGATGTAGTTGGCGTTCAGGACAGCATTTCCGCTTATGGACTTGATGCCGGCGTCACCGAGGGTTCGGATGTAGGTGTAAGCTCGGACCAGCACGCCAAAGTTGCCGTGATAGCCGCTCATCTTGCCGATGCTATGCTCCGGGTCTGACAGCGTGTAGGTTGGACCCGACCCGTTGGCGCTGGCCGTTACGATGGGGGCCGCCAGGTAGGGCTCAAGGATGGGCGCGCAGCAAACGGGTCCCGCCCCGGGGCCGCCGCCGCCGTGGGGGGTGCTGAAGGTCTTGTGGAGGTTCAGGTGGATTACGTCGAAACCTAGGTCACCGAGCTTGGCGCGGCCCAGCAG
>JAPPJA010000494.1 GCA_028874675.1 Chloroflexota bacterium | reverse complement strand
GTTACGTAGCGCTTCAGCACTCGGGCAGGGCATTCAAGGCCTGCTGTCCCTTCCACCAGGAACGGACGCCGTCCTTTTACGTGAACCAGGAGCGGCAGTCGTGGCACTGTTTCGGCGCCTGCGCCACCGGCGGCGATATTTTCGGCTTCATAATGAAGGCTGAAAACCTGGAGTTTCGGGAGGCGCTGCAGCGGCTGGCCCAGCAGGCCGGAGTTACCTTGCCCACCCGGGAGCGCCAGTCGGAACAGGAGGACCTGTTTCGCCTCAACGAGGCGGCCCGGGAGTTTTTCCAGCAGTACCTTGCCTCTTCCATGGGCGTTGACGCCCGTTCCTACGTTGCTGGACGGGGCATAAACCAGGAGACCGTAGGCAAGTTTGAACTGGGCCTCAGTCCCAGGGACGGTCAGGGCCTGTTCAACCATCTCCGGAAGTCCGGGTTCTCCCCAGAAATGATGGTACGGGCCGGGGCAGCCTACCAGCGCCAGGACGGGGGCCACGTGGACGCGTTCCGGGGCAGGCTGATAATCCCCATACGCAACGGCCAGGGTGAGCTGGCCGGATTCGGCAGCCGGGCGCTGGACGATTCCATGCCCAAGTACCTGAACACCGGGCGCACCCCGATATTCGACAAGGGTCGCACCCTTTATGGCATGTATTTGGCCAGGGAACCAGCTCGCCAGCAGGGTATCGTAATTGTTGAAGGATACATGGATGCCATATCGGCCCACCAGCACGGCTACGACAACGTCGTGGCTTCCATGGGGACCGCCCTGACGGAGCACCAGGTGGCCGAAGTTCTGCGGACTACCCGGCAAGTGACCATGGCGCTGGACGCCGACGCAGCCGGCCAGCAGGCCACGCTGCGAAGCCTGGAATCAACCTGGCAGGTGTTCCAGAACCGTCGGGTCTGGCAGTCGGGCGGTTCGGCATCGCCCCAGAGACAGGAGGACCTCAATCTCCGGGTGGCGGTACTTACCGACGGAAAGGATCCGGACGAGGTGATTCGCCAGTCGCCGGAAAAGTGGGAGGAACTGGTCGAGAACGGGGCGCCCCTTTTCGATTACCTGCTGCCGGCTCTGTCGGCTCAGGTGGATACTTCCACACCGGAAGGAAAGGTGCGCATGGTGGAGCGGGTCAGCCCGTTCATCTATGCGGTACATGAACCCATCCTCCAGGACAGCTATCTGAGGAAGCTGGCCGATTTTCTGGAGGTGCGTGAAGAGACTTTGCGGGCTACCCTGAACCGGCCCAATATGCGGCAGGGAGACTCCCGCGCCGCCAATGGGACCAGGAACAATGGTAGGGGCCCGGAAGAAGGGCCCTCCAGACGCAACGGCGTTGACCGTTCGGCCCTGCTTGCCGAGGAGCGCGACTCCCTGGACGAGCATTGCCTGACCCTGCTGCTGCAGTTTCCCGACCTGGCCGACGACCTGCCAGCGCTGGGAGGGTTGCCGCCGGAGTACTTCCGACGGCCGGAGAACCGGGAAATATATCTGCAGCTGACCAGGGCCTGGACGGAGGCGCCTGAGATGCTTTTGCCGGACGACAATCTGGCCGAGCAGGCCAAGCGCTATCTGCTGCCCGAACTGGGAGAGCATGTGGAACGGTTGACCACCAGGAAACTGCCGCCCATGGAACCATGGGTCAGGAAGGACGAGCTTGGCAAGGTGCTGGCCCGCCTGGAGGAACGCCAGCTGAAAGAACTGAAAGCAGCCGAACAAATTCGCTTCTCCGACAATCCTGCGGAATTCTCGGAAGAAGCGTCTGAAGAAACCCTGGTCCTTAACCGAAGGATCAAGGAGAACCAGGATTCCAGGAAACAATACTCACAGAAAGTATTGCGGGGAAGGTGACAATATATGGTAAGACGAAACAAGGCTACCCAGGACATCAGCTCCGAGGATGATTTGTACGACATTAGTGAAGAACGGTCGGACAGCGACAAGTTCCTCGGCATTCTTGGCACGGTGGTCAAGGATGAGGATGACCTGGTTGAAGGGTCGGGGGTGGCGGTAACCACCATCCCGCTGGTTGTGGAGTCGCCTGACGATCAGGACGACCAGGATGACCAGTGGCCCACCGGCCGGACCGACGCCCTGAAGTCGGCCGGACCGGATGAGGGGCCCAACGACGCCGAAATAGAGGAAGAAGAAGAAAACGAGGAGCCCGACTGGGAAGCCGAGGCAGAGAGCCTGCAGGTGCTGGATGACCCGGTTCGGATGTACCTGCGGGAGATCGGCCGGGTTGGGCTGCTGGCCGCCAAGGATGAGCGGGAACTGGCCCGAAAGCTGGAGGGCGAAAAGCATCTGCTGGCCCTGGGCAAGGAAGTGCTGGGCGAAGAGTACACCCAGACCCTGGAGCGGGAGGTGCTGGAAGAGCGGCGCGGTCCCGACTTTGGCATCAAGGGTGAGAAGGTGGACCTGGGCCCGCTGCGGAGCCCCGACCTGCTCAGCAAGAAAATCCGGAAGGAGTTCAACGACACCGGCCGTAACTGGGAACTGTCCGAGGCCCTGCTGCGCCGCCTGGTCAGCGCCACTTCGCTGGTAGATGCCTTGAGCGACTACCTGGAACTCCCGCGTAACCCTTCCCTCTCGCAGCTGATCCACGAACCGGTCCTGGCGGATGCCATAGATGCCCAGGTGTCGGAGGACATGCTGGTCAGCCTGGCGGAGGACCTGGACCTGGAGCGGGACGAGGTCTATCGACAGGTGGTGAACCTGTCCCTGGACCGCTGGATTCTCGCTCCGGAAACGGCGAACGTGCTCGGTGACTGCACGCTGCTGCAGCTGGACGCCACCTTCAGCGAGGTCGGGTCGATGCCCGAACTGGCCAAGTACGAACCGCTGTTCCGCAGCCGGTTCAATCACATCAAGGCCGACGGCGACCGGGCCCAGGCCCACCTGACGGAGGCTAATCTCCGGCTGGTGGTCAGCGTGGCCAAGAAGTACATCGGTCGCGGGATGGCCCTGCTGGACATGATCCAGGAAGGCAACATCGGCCTGATCCGGGCGGTGGAAAAGTTTGACTACCGCAAGGGTTACAAGTTCAGCACCTACGCCACGTGGTGGATCCGGCAGGCCATTACCCGCGCCATCGCGGACCAGGCCCGGACCATTCGCATACCGGTCCACATGGTGGAGACCATCAACAAGCTGATGCGGCAGCATCGCCGCCTGCTCCAGGAGTACGGGCGGGAGCCCACCCCTGAAGAGATCGGCGCCGCCATGGAAATCGGCCCGGAAAAGGTCGAGGAAATCATGAAGATTTCCCAGGAGCCGGTCTCCCTGGAAACTCCCATCGGTGAGGAGGAAGACTCCCACCTGGGCGACTTCATCGAGGACCGCACGGCCCCCGCTCCGGCGGACGCCGCGTCCTTCCAGCTGCTCAAGGAGCAGGTCTCCGAGGTGCTGGGAACCCTGACCGACCGGGAGAGCCGGGTCCTGCAGCTGCGGTTCGGCCTGGAGGACGGGCGCAGCCGCACCCTGGAGGAGGTCGGACGGGAGTTTGGAGTAACCAGGGAGCGAATCCGGCAGATTGAGGCCAAGGCGCTTCGCAAGTTGCGCCACCCGTCCCGTTCCCGCAAGCTCAAGGACTTCCTCGAGTAATCCAAAACATGGTTGGTGTGAACGCAAACGAGGAGGGGGCGATTGCTTCTTCCTCGTTTTTGCATCCCGTTAGAACCGGTCACTCAAATGGCTTCGTATATATAGATAGAGGGTCCGAATCAGTGAAATTACTCGGCAGGGCAGTCGAGGATCGGACAATTCGACGTATGCAGGGGATCAGTCGCGCTGCCAGTATAGGGCCCTGAGCAGCCGATCAGCGGCTATAATGTCAGAGCCAAACTCATGAATTGTTGTGTAGATATACCCTTGAGGGCCAGAAAATCCCAGTGCTATACTCGGCCTAATAGTTAGGCTGGGGGGTGACGAAGTGGAAGAATATACTCTGCCCAAGTGCATGAAATGCCAACAGGGTCAACTGGTACCCCTTTCCGATTACGGCGGACAGGGGGCTGCGGTACATTACAAAGCGTGGGTCTGCATCAATCCGGATTGCGGATTCAACATAAAGATTAGAAACGGCGACATTTACCTTAATGAGCCGATAACGCCTGGCGGAATGAACGCTGCCAGGGCCCGCTGAACAAGCCTCCAGCATCTTCTTCCCTGTCGGGTGCCGTCTGGCTCTGTGAGTGGAAGGGTGGTTCAAGGTGGGAAAAAAGAGGGCTTCAGGCAGTACCCATTGGTGACAGTGTTTTAATCTCAGCTCTTTTCATTCTATCTTTTCCCTTTTTGGAGGTTATATGGAAGCTGGTTATGACTACACGCTGGTAGGCAGCAGACCCCAGGGGAATGGGAGGTACATGCCCGCCCTGATGGTGGCGGCGCTGGCCGGAGTCCTGCTGCTTACGGGCCTCGCCTATTACGGTCTGGCATCGGATGCGGAAGCCGATCAGGCGGCCGTGGCGACCATAGGCGCCGGCGTGGACGCCGGGGAGACCGCGAATTCGGGGGGCGCCGGTAACGCCGTAAAGTACACCCAGGTCGTGGCCCGACCGTCCATTGACGAGATCGGCGCGCAGGAGCTGTACCCCGCAGGGTTTTCCGACCCGGAGCACTGGGTCAATCCCCTCGGCTTTGAGGAGTGACCTGTAGCTTCAGTCGCTGCGGGCCCCGAAACGGGGCCCCAGCCAATGCGGTTAATAAGGAAGGGCGGGACTTAAGCCTCCCGCCCTTTTCCTGTTTGGTATCAATGCTTCGAAATTACGCCGGTCAAGCTCGGCAGAAGCACCCTTTCATCGTTGGCATCCTTGAGCCGCATCATGCCAGTAACCGTTCGGAGCTGATGTGTCATGGTGGCCTGTCAGGGGTCGTCCCGAATCCAGCAGGGCTAACACCGGGACCCGGTCAAGGGTAGCCAGTATCCTGGAAACTGGCTTCTCCGGTATAACGGGGCAGGGCGGCGCCTGAACCTCGCCAGCCCTGAACTCCTGCCAGCGCAATGCCGGAGTTGCCGGTCGTCCGCAAATGCGTATGGACGCTGCCGTTTCGGATACAGCGCCCCGAAACCATGGATGGGAAGCGGCTTGGAAGTTCGAAGCAGGTGCGGACCGGGGAGATACCACCAGGATGGAGGGCTACTGCAGGGGAGCGCCCTCTTTTCGCTGGATGCGGACTTTCTGGATGCGGCGTCCCAGGATGGACGTGATTTCGATAACCAGGACGTCGGTCTCCACTAAGTCGCCCACGTGGGGCATTCGGCCCAGGGTCATGTAAACGTAACCGCCGATAGTGTCCACATCGGGATTGTCCAGCTTGACCCCAAACATTTCCTCGATGACGTCGTTGGTAACGCTGGCATTGACGATGGCGACGCCGGTCTCTTCCAGCATTACTTCTTCTTCCTGGGACCAGGAAAACTCATCCTCGATTTCCCCGACGATCTCTTCCAGCAAGTCTTCAAGGGTTATGATGCCTTCCGTTCCGCCGTATTCATCCACCACTATGGCCATCTGGACGGCCTTCTGCTGGAACTCCTCCAGCAGCACGTCCAGGCGCTTGGTTTCAGGAATGAAGTAGGCCTGGCGGACCAGGTCCCTGAGTGAAGCCTGGGACCAGTCGTCCCTCGATAACAACTGCAGCAGGTCCAGCGAATGGATAATGCCCACGATGTGATCAATGTTTTCTTCGAAAACGGGGATGCGGGTGTGGCCGCTCCGGATGATGGGTTCGATTGCCTGGGGAATTGGTGTATTGATCTCCAGGGCGAACACGTCCAGGCGGGGCACCATTACTTCGTGGGCAGTGGAGTTGTCCAGCTGAATTATGGACCGGAGCATCTCCCGGTCGTGCTGGTCCATTCCGACCAGTTCTTCCTCGGTAATGTTCAGTGTTTCCGGGTCGGTGGTCCCATCCGAATCGGCCCTCGGGTTGCCATTTCCGGACGCGGATGAACCGGCGCTCATGCGATTTTCGCTCCGCCGCAGCGCGGACAGTAACGGACTGGACAGGCGCGCTACCGCGACCTGGTGCCGGGTCGCAAATGCGGAAGCCATCCGGTGAATCAGGGTCAGGACAACCAGCGAGGCCACGAACAGGATGAGCCCGTCCAGCCAAACCTGGGTGAAATATAGGCGCAGTAAGAAGAATCCGGAAAGGACTGTAGCGACAATACAGGCATACTTGAAGGGGGATATCAGGAACCAGGCACGCTGGTTGGCCGAATTGTCCCGAAGAATGCCGCCACTATTGCTTCCCGCGTGCTCGGCGACACTCAGGAAGGTGAAGAGGATAAGAGAAGCTGCCAGTATTAGTAATAATGGAGGTAAACTATCAGTATCCAATGTTTTTCAGTCAGGCGCTTTCGTATCTGTTAGTTGGTTATTTGCCCTAATTCTAGCAGGAACTCCCACGGCCAGCAAATTTCTCGGGACATCCCTGGTAACCACCGAACCCGCCCCCGTGGCGGCGCGATCCCCCACGGACACCGGCGCCACCAGCATTGTATCGCAGCCGATGAAGGCCGACTCGCCGATGCTGGTGCGGTGTTTGTCCTTGCCGTCGAAATTGCAGGTGATGGTGCCTGCCCCGATGTTGGTTCCCGCGCCAACGGTGGCGTCTCCCAGGTAGCTGAAGTGGCCCGCCAGTACCCCTCGCCCCAGGCGGCTCTCCTTGACCTCAACGTAATTGCCCAGGTGAACGCCGGTTTCCAGGTGGGACCCGGGCCTCAGGTGGCTGAAGGGTCCCACGTCAATGCCGTCTTCCAGGGTTGCTTCCTCCAGCATTGACGCCGTTACCCGACAATCATTGCCAATTCGGGAGTCCTGAATTACTGCGTTGGGGCCGATTTCGCAGCCTTCGCCGATGGCGGTGTTGCCCAGCACGCTGGTGTTGGGCCGGATAACGGTATCGCAACCGATTGCCACCCCTGCGTCGATATAGACCGAACCCGGGTCCTGCACCGTGACCCCGGAGCGCATCAGAGTTTCCAGGATTTGCCAGCGCATGACGGTTTCCACCTGGGCCAGCTGGATCCGGTCGTTGACGCCGAAAATCTCTTCGGGCAATTCGCTGGCCACCGAGTCCACGACATCGCCATCCTGCGCCGCCAGGCCTACCAGGGATGTCAGGTAAATTTCGCCCGAGGCGGAGGGAGCAATCCTGGGCAGCGTCGCTTCCAGCCAGGTGCGGCTGAAGCAATAGGCGCCGGCGTTTACCTCGGCCGGAGCCCAGGCGTCCTCGTCCGAGTCGGCGGCCTCAACCAGGGCAACAATCCGGCCTTCCTCATCCCGCAGTACCCGCCCCAGGTCGGGGGCCAGCATATCCGGGGCGGTCAGCATTGTCATTGCGCTTCCGCTGGCCTGGTGCTGTTCCACCAGTTGTTGAAGGGATTCCTGGCGCAGCAGGGGCGAATCGCTCCCCAGCAATACCAGGTTGGCGGTATCTTTGGGCAAGGCCGCGACGGCGTGGGCAGCCGCATCTCCCGTTCCATTGGGGGCGGGCTGAATGACGTACTCCACGCTATCCCCCAGCGCTTCCCTGACGGGGGTGTGCGTCGCTGGAGAAACGACCACCAGGATGCGCTCAATGCCCAGGCCCTGGAGCAGCTCCACGGGGTAGCGGACCATTTCTTTGCCACATACCTTGTGCAGCGGCTTGGGAATCCTGGAAACCATTCGGCTGCCGGCGCCGGCAGCCATGATTACCCCGGCCCAATGTTCCATCATTTAACCTCTGTTGCCGACGCTCAGGGCGACATGAGCGGCATAATTACAGCGTCGGAATAGGGTTTGCAGCGCCCGTATCCTGTTGCGGGCATACGGTTTGACAACCCCGGGAGTCGAAGCCAAAATGGGGCTTAACTCCCCCTGGCGCTCCATCTCCTGGCAGTTTGCCGTATTCTACATCATACCCTCTTAGAAGCAGGAGGTCCCATGCCAGACCTTACGGAAGCGGAAATACTTACCCTGGCGCGCGCCGCCGGTGTGACCATTCCTCCCGAACTGGTAGCGGAGGTTGGCTACAGCCTTAACGGTGTGCTGGAAGCGCTGGACAACATTGACCTGCCCGATCTCGATCAGATTGAGCCCCTGCCCATAATCCTGCCAGGGCCGCCGGCAGGCGCTGTATAGAGGAGCCGGAACGATGAACAAGCAAGAGATCCCCTTCCTTTCCGCAACCGAGCTGGCCGGTCTGATCAAGTCCCGGGAGGTGTCGCCGGTGGAGGCTGCCGAGGCCTACCTGGAACGAATAGCCGAAGTGGACGGCAAGCTAAACTCGTACATTACCGTCACTGGTGAGGAGGCGCTGGCCGAGGCTCGCCGGGCCGAGGCGGAAATCGTCGCCGGAAACTACCGGGGCCCTATGCATGGCATTCCCGTGGCAGTGAAGGACCAGCTGAATACCCAGGGCGTCCGCACCACGGGCGGGTCTTCCATTCTGGCGGATAACGTTCCCGACGAAGACGCCACCGCCATTGCCAGGCTCAGGGGAGCCGGTTCGGTCCTCCTGGGCAAGCTGAACATGAGCGAGTTCGCCAGCGGCGATGCCTTCCACCATCCCTACGGACGTCCCCGCAACCCCTGGGACCTGGACCGGAATCCCGGGACTTCCAGCAGCGGCTCGGGCGCGGCCACCGCGGCATTCCTTTGCGCCACCTCCCTGGGCGAGGACACCGGAGGCTCGATACGCGGACCGGCCACCTTCTGCGGCCTGGTGGGAATCAGGCCCACCTGGGGGCGGGTCAGCCGGTACGGAATGCAGGCGGCGGCGTGGTCCATGGACACGGCGGGTCCCATTTCCCGTACTGTGTCCGACTGCGCAATGACCCTGGAGGCCATTGCCGGCTACGATCCCATGGACCCCTACACTTCTCCCGCCCCGGTACCCAGCTACCAGGCCAATCTGTCCCAGGACATAAGGGGACTGAAGGTTGGTGTGGTCAGGGAGCGGGTCTATTCCGGCGCGGTTGACTCTGAAGTCGGGGAAGCGGTAATAAGGGCCATAGCGCGGCTGGGCGAACTGGGCGCGGACGTAGAGGAAGTGTCCCTGCCCTTGATGGTACACTCGGCGGCCGTGTCCAGCCTGATCATAATGGTGGACGCGGCATCGCTCCACAAGGACGGGCTGGCCAACCACCTGGACGAGTACGACTATAACAACCGCATCAGGCTGCTGGCCGGCAGCATTGTTCCGGCCCAGGCTTACCAGCGGGCCCTCAAGGCCCGGCAGGCGCTGCGCCAGGAAATACTGGACGCCCTGAACCAGGTGGATATCCTGGTTATGCCTACCTCGTCTATTCCCGCGTCCCTGATACCGGAGCGAGCGGGAATCAGCAGCAAGCAGGAAGTGCTGGATGGCTACGCGGGACGCCGGAGTTTCACCTCCCCCTTCAACCTGGCCAGCGTACCGGCCCTTTCGGTGCCCTGCGGGTTCACCTCCGGCAACCTGCCCATCGGCCTGCAGATGGCGGGCCGTCCCCTGGACGAGCAGACGCTGTTCAACGCGGCCTACGCCTACGAGCAGGCCAACGACTGGTACCTACGGCACCCGGATGTGTAGGGGGAAGGCAACGCTGGAATATTGACCTGTAGTAGTAAGCTATAGAAACGAACCCGGAAAGGTGAGCCATGCATACGGAAAAATACTCCACCGACGAAATCCGAGAGCGGGCAGGCAAGATCTACCAGCAAGACATTAGACATCTGGTTGAGCCGAAGCATAATGGAAAGTTTGTTGTCATCGATATAGAGAGCGGGGACTATGAGATAAATGAGGACGACATTACTGCAGAGGAACGACTTGAGGAACGTCGCCCGGGTTGCCCAGGCCACCTGTTCAGAATAGGGTACGAGTCAGCATTCGCAATAGGCTGGGGAGGCAATCCATAAGTGATCCGTGGGGCAGTAGATAATTTTGGGCAGGCCAGTGTCCCCCTTGAAATAAGGTATGGTGACGGGGAATTTCATTCTCTTAGAGTGGTCGTGGACACAGGCTTCCATGGGCACTTAACTCTCTATCCCGAAATAATTGGACAGCTGGGCTTGAGGCCAATGCGCAGCCTTGATGTCGCGCTGGCCGGCAATCTGCGGAGGACGGTAAATACTTATAGAGGGCAAGTGCTGTGGCATGGTCAGTTAAAGACCATCCGCATTTTGGAAGCTTCGGGCGCTCCTCTGCTGGGGATGCGTCTGCTATCAGGCAGTCAGCTAACCATTCAGGCAATGGAAGGCGGCCAGGTTCTGATTGAGGAGCTCTAGCTGGCCCAATTCGGCGTTCTTTTAAGGGCTTTAAAATACCGCAGGACAGAATTGCAAGGAGGGACCAACTATGAAACTGTTCAGGCTTTCCAGGATTGACCAGGTACCCATTGCCACCGCCACTCCCATTGAGGGCTGGACCGGCGGCGAGGTGAGCCGCACCCGTCAGCCCCTGCTGGGCGATGGAGAAAGCGAGTGGTTCAGCAGCAGCGTGGTGAACTTCGGCAAGGGCGCCACCACCGGCTGGCACCGGCACGCTACGGACCAGTTGCTGGTGGTGGTCCACGGCAACGGTATTGTTGCCAACGAGAATGAGACTCACGAAATCTCTGTAGGGGATATCGTCCAGATCTTGCCCGGCGAGAACCACTGGCACGGGGCCACGGCCGACTCAATCATGGGCCACATCACCATAACCGGTGTGACCAAGGAGTAAGTTCCGGCGACGGCATTTCACGGTCCCACCCCGCTCTGCCGATTGGCCGGGGAACGGTTCAGTGACTTTTGCGGGAGGCTTCGTTTGAACGACGCCTCCCGTTTGCGTTGCCTTGCCGCCTTTGCTACACTCTGCCCAACCACCCTCCCGCCAGCAATTCAGTTGAGGTTCCTATGACGTCTCTGTCCGTTGCATGGACTGAAGAAACCCGGCCAGTGGCAGGAGTTGACCTCCACCTGAGGAAAGGCGGTTCCGGGGAACCGCTCCTGATCCTTAACGACGAGTTTGGCCACCTGGGGTCGCTCCGCTACCAGGAAGAACTGGCCCAGAACTACACAGTCTATATTCCGTCCCACCCCGGCTTCGGCCCGACGCCCCGCCTGGACTGGATAATGAACGTCCGTGACCTGGCAGGCTGGTACCTGATGGCCCTGGATGAACTGGGGCTGAACTCGGTCAACGCCATCGGCCTGTCCCTGGGCGGGTGGCTGGCCGCCGAGATGGCTACGATGGATCCCGGCCAGTTCAAGAAACTGGGGCTGGTGGGTGCCATGGGCGTGCTGCCCCCGGAAGGCTTCATTTTCGACATGTTCCTGTCGGTCCCGGCAGTTTGCATAACATCATGCTTCCACGACCCGGAGGGGACGGCCGAATTCCGGGAGATATGTCCCGAGCTGGCCGCTCCCGAACAGGCCCAGGCTTGGGAAATCGCCCGCGAGGAAGCCTGCCGCCTGGGCTGGAGACCCTACATGTA
>JAPPJA010000496.1 GCA_028874675.1 Chloroflexota bacterium | reverse complement strand
AAATCTTGACTACAGCCGGCGAGGTTCCCGCCTTCGCGGGAACGACGAAATGGTATGCTGGGGAACTTCAATCTTCAATTTGACGACAGCACCTAGCCCGGGCTGCGGCGAAAGCTGCATTTGCAAGGATACGCGGGGACGCCAATGTGAAACTGGCAAGGCCGGGAATACAAGATTCCCGGCTTTTGTCGTGTTGCCCTGAGGCAGACAATTCCCGATGCCGGCTGGCTTCATACGCACATCCCGCCTGGATGCCACTTCACAGGCCGTTTCGGAAATCATCCGGTGATGTGGCAGCCGGGGCCAGGGCCCAGCGCGGGAAGGGCATCACTCCCATTCTGACCTGCCGCCGCCAGGAGCATGGAAGCCTTCAAATGCAATGCAGGGGCGCACGTCCATGCGCCCCTGCATTTTTTCGTATCCCGGGCCTTTCCTGCTTCCCCCTTGAATCCAGCGGCCACCGAGCTATGCGAATCCAGTCACGCGATCAGGGCCAGTTGTTGTGCCTGGCGCGGCGCGTTCAGTTCCCGGGGCGGAGTAACCGAGGGCAGGTGGTAAACCCTTCGCGCTTCGTCAACCACGGCCAGCACCGATTCGGTATAGTCCTTGTCGGCGTAGGTGTTCCGGTACAAACGCAGATAGCCTGCAGTCAGGTGCGGGTAAGACTCCCGCAGCATGGGCATGAACCATTCCCTGGAGCCGGGCTTCAGGAAAAGAAGGTTGCCGGACAGGAACTGGGCGTGGTGCCTGGCTGCGGCCTGGACGGTCTCGCTAATGGCCTCGGCGCTGTCGGAAATGCCGGGCAGCAGGGGCGCCATCATCACCCCCGCGGGTATGCCGCTCTCCACCAGGAACTGCATCGCTTCGAGCCTGGCTTGGGGGCTGGGGGTACCGGGTTCGGTGCGTTTCCACACCTGCTCGTCCACGCTGCCAACGCTGAAAATCACCTGTACATCGGCGGCGTGATACAGCTCTCTCAATACGTCCACGTCCCGACGTACCAGCACACCCTTGGTGGTAATGGAAGCGGGATTACGGAATTCGGCCAGGACCTGGATAATCTGGCGGGTCAGCTTGTACTGGGCCTCGGCGGGTTCGTAGGGGTCCGATGCCGTGCCTATGGCTACCGGCTCGCCCTTCCACTTGGGACGGCGCAACTCGTCGCGCAGTACCTGGGCAGCGTTTACCTTGGCGAAAACACGCTGGTCGAATTCCTCGCCCGAGTTCATCCCCCAGAATTCGTGGGTGGGCCTGGCATAGCAGTAGCGGCAGGCGTGACGGCAGCCGCGATAGGGGTTCAGAGTCCAGCGGAAAGGATACCCCGGCACATCTATTCGGTTAAGCAGGGACTTGCAGGTGATCTCCTGAACCTCAGCTTGAGCCATAACAACACTCCCTCTGTCCACTAACTAGAACAAGCGTACTAATCGTACAGATGTTCTATAATGTTGTCAACCTCTGAGTTTTTGGTGACAGTTCAGAGTTGGTGGGATTTCGCGGCCAGCCAGCCCCGCCATACGGGCGAAAGCCGGTATCCAGGACCCCTTGCTACAATTGACCTGGATTCAGTTTCTGCCTTGCTGGATTCCGGCCCGCGCCGGTATGACAAGTTCCAGGCCTCCGTGAAAATCAACTCCGAACTGTTACGCCAGGCCAAAGTTTCTTCGACAAGATCAGCGCCAGCGGTATAGAATGACACACCTGTCAGCCGGTCGATGTCACGCCGCCGGAGTAAACGCCGGCCAGAGATGCAGACGGGCTTTGCTGGTACAGCAATCACCCCCGCATTTGAGGACTGTCCGAAATGAAAGCAATGGTATTGGAGCAATTCAATGCTCCACTGAGGCCGAGCGAAGTCCCCGACCCCGGCATGGGCCCGCGCGACGTGATAATCAGGGTAGTGGCCAACGGCCTCTGCGCCACCGACCTGAAAATTTCCGGGGGCCTTGTCCCCACCGTGCCCCTGCCCCATATCCCGGGTCACGAAGCGGCCGGAGAGGTGGTGGAAGTCGGAGCCGAAGTGCCTGGCCTGCAGAAGGGAGACCGCGTCACCGTCTATCCCACCGAAGGCTGCGGGTTCTGCGACGACTGCCGCAAGGGGATGGAGAATTACTGCGTTACGGCTCCCCGCACCGGTTTCGAAATCAACGGCGGCTTCAGCGAGTACATGCGCGTGTCCGGGCGCAATGCCGTGAAAATCTCCCCCGATGTGCCCTGGGAAGAGGCCGCCATCATCCCCGACGCCATTGCCAGCGTTTACCACGCGCTTACCCAGCGGGCCAGAATCCAGCCCGGTGAAACGGTGGTTATTGTGGGCATCGGCGGACTGGGCATCCACGCCATGCAGATGGCCAAAATCATGGGCGCCCGGGTTATTGCCGCCGACGTGGTGCCCGACAAGCTGCAGGGCGCGGAGCAGTTCAATCCTGACGTCATCGTCAACAGTCGCGTCGAGAACCTGCCCGAACGAGTCAAGGAGCTGACCAACGGTCTGGGCGCCGACGTCGTGGTCGAGGGCGTGGGGGGAGAGGCGGTGGCGGCGGTCCTGCCCGACAGCGTGGCCAGCCTGAGGTTGGGCGGCAGGCTGGTTATCCTGGGCTACAATTACGGGATCCCCCTGGCGGTGGACACCGCCGATCTGATCTACGGCCAGTGGAGCATCCTTGGCACGCGCGCCTCAAATCTGCAGGACGTGGTGGAAGTGGTGAAACTGGTGGAACAGGGACAGCTTAAGCCGGTGGTCTCCCAGACTTACCCCCTTCACGACGTTGAACAGGCCCTGGCGAAGCTGCGGGAAAGCCCGCCCCTCGGCAGGATTGTGCTGCAGTCCCCTGATTAGGCGCAGCGATAACCGTGCCGGTACTCAAAGAAAAAGACCTGCCCGTTCGGCAGGTCTTGCCATTATGGTACCTTCTTTGATGGTCGGGGCGGCCGGATTTGAACCGGCGACCCCCTGCACCCCATGCAGGTGCGCTCCCGGGCTGCGCTACGCCCCGACACTAGGCAGTTAGAATACCATACAGGGGATACGGCCACAAGCTCACCGGGCAAGCGTTGGCAGTTCAGAATTGGTGGGATTTCCCGGCCAGCCAGCCTCGTCATACCGACGAAAGCCGGTATCCAGGGATTCCTTGCTACGCTTGAATTCTATTCGCTGCTAGCCTTGCTGGATTCCGGCCTGCGCCGGAATGACGAATTCGCGGTCTCCGTGAATATCAACTCTGAACTGTTACGGCAAGCGCACCTTAATTCCTCTTCAAATTGCGCCGTGGCTGCCCGGAAAGAATCACGCCACCCTGTGCGCCGGCATGCCACCGTTACTTCTCAGCCCGAAGCCGGCATCTGCATAACTTCGTGGACCTCAATCTCGCAACTGGAGTCTAGCCTGAAGTGTGGATGCCCTTCCAGCAAGGCCTTGGCGGCGTCCATATCCCCGGCTTCCAGTATCGAGTAGCCCACAACACCCCTGTCGCTGGCTGAACTGCCCTCGCTGGTCAGCTTCAGGTTGCCGACCATGGGGCCGCCCATTTCGGTCAGGCTGTCGCCGCACCGTCCCGCCCAATCCATCCAGGCCTGCATCTCCGCCTGCATATCCTCCTGGGTGGAGCCCTTTTCCTGCATCATCTGCATATAGGGCGCCCGCGCGTGGTAAATAACTATGAACTTGCTCATTCTCTCCCCCGGCAGGCAGCTTCTTTGCTGCCATTGGCCCTGGTATTCTACGGCCAGAACTCAATACTTTTAAACCCCTGCGACTTCATTGCTTTCCGTTGAATGGTCTTCCCGTGTCGCCGTCAAAGACAGCGGGAAGCTCAACGGGTTAAAATGCCCGCAATCACCAACCCCCGGAGGTGTTTCATGCCTGGGCCGCTGGACGGCGTAAAGGTCGTTGAGTTCACCGAAATAATTGCTGGCCCCTTCGCCGGCATGCTGCTCTCCGATATGGGCGCCGAGGTTATCAAGGTGGAGCCGCCCTGGGGCGATCCCTGGCGGGGCACCCAGCCCATCTCACCCACCGAGAGCCGGGTCTTTATGGCCTATAACCGGGGCAAACGCAGCATAACCCTCGACCTTACGACCGCTGCCGCCGCCGATGTCCTGGCCCGCCTGATTCCCCAGGTGGACGTGGCCATCGTCAACTACCGTCCCGATGTGGCCGCCAAGCTGGGGGTGGACTACGAGGCGCTGGCTTCGCTCAACCCCAGGTTGATCTACTGCGAGAACACCGCCTTCGGCCGCCAGGGCCCCGACTCCTACCGCCCCGGCTACGACATGATTCTCCAGGCAATGACGGGAATCATGACTGCCGAGAGCAAGGTGAGCAACGGCGCTCCGGTCCACGTCGTTTCCTCACCCTTTGTGGACACCTCCGCCGGCATTTGCCTGGCCTGGTGCGTATGCGCCGCCCTTTACCATCGCGAAAAGACCGGCCAGGGTCAGAAGGTTGAGACGACCCTCCTGGGGCTGGCCCTGGCCATGCTGGGCATGCGATTCGTGGAAGTAGAAGCCCTGGACCGGGAGAAGCTCACTACCACCCTGGAATCCCTGGCTGCCCTGCGCGGCGCCGGCGTACCCTATCCGGAACTCCTGCAGATTTACGAGGCCGACCATCCGGTCACCCCTGGCAACATCTATTATCGCAGCTACCAGACCGCTGACGGCGTGGTGTCCCTGGGCTGCCTCAGCGACCCCCTCCGTCAACGTCTGCTGGACATTCTGGGCCTGACGGACATACGTTTCGATCCCGATTACGACCCCCGCAGCGAGGAAGCGGCGGCCTACGGCGAGAAGCTTATGCGGCAGGCGGAAGAGGTGTTTCTGACCCGCACCGCCGCCGAATGGCTGGCCCTGCTGGACGAGCGGGGCATACCCGCCGGCCCCGTCCGCTTCATTGAGGAGGTATTCGACGACCCCCAGGTTCAGGCCAATGGGCTGGTGTCTGAACTGGAGCACCGGGACGCCGGCCGGCTGCGGATGGTGGGCCCATTGGCAATGTTCAGCGAAACGCCCCTAGACGTCTCGCCGCCCCCAGCCCTGGGCCAGCACACTGATGAGGTCTTGCGGGAGCTGGGCTATACTGCCGGGGAAATTGACCATTGGCGGGCCGAGGGAACCCTGGGTTAGCGGCTTCCGAACGCCCGCCTGGCCTGTCTCAATGTGCCGCCAGGCCTGCTCCTGCGCACGAATCGTCGAGACGTGCAGGGGAGGTTTCAAACCCATCCCCTGCGCCCTACAGCCTGTCCTTTGCTCCCCGCGAAACACCGTCACCCCGACGTTATCGTAGTCCGTTAGGCTGGAAACAACGTCCAGTTCTGCCTGTTATCAGTTCCCCGGCTCTCCCTCGTAGGCTTCATTCTCCCTGCGCGGATTTGCCCACTGGAGCCACTCCGGTTTCATTGCCACGGGAATCAGCGCCAGCAGTGCCACCACGGCGGCAATGCGGAAGAACCGGTGGAACAGGGCCAGTCCCGCATTCTCCAGTTCCGCGGTGTAAGCAGCAACGCGAGCCGCCGTCTCAACCGCCGACTCACCCGCCTCGGGCAGGGGCAGCAGCATTCCACTGGTCAGCGTCTGAAAATGCTCAATGCCGTAGGCTGCCAGCGCCGCCAGCCCCAGGGTCATGCCCATCAGCCGGGCGACCACCACCATGGATGAAGCGGTAGCGTGGTACTCGGGGGGCGCGGCGTTCAGGGCCTGGGCCATTATGGGGGCAATCACCAGGCCAAATCCGGACCCTACCACCACCAGGTGCACGGTCAGCTGCGGGTCAGTCACTCCCAGGGGCCAGCCGCTCACCAGGAACAACCCGAAGGCAGTCAGGATAAGCCCTGCGGCAATGACCGGCCGATTCCCCGTCCTGGACAGAATCAGTCCGCCAAGCACTGCGCCCACTGGAATGGCCGCCGTCATTCGCAGCAGCCACATTGCGCCGGTAAAGGGGTCTTTGCCCATTACCGTATTGGCCATCAGCGGCACCGTCACCAGGGAGATCACCAGGGACACGCCCACCAGCAACTGGGTGATATTCGCCGTGACAAAGTTCAGGGTCTTGAACAGGAGAGGCAGCAGCAGCGGCTGCATTGCCCGGCTTTCCCACCAGCCCAGGGCCACCGCCAGCGCCGCTCCCAGCCCCAGCAGCCCGTATGGCCATACCGAAGTAAGGGAAAAGAGCGACTTCTGAGACAGCCCCAGCGACAGGGCCGCCAATGCCGCCAGTACCAGTATGCCGCCCGTGTAGTCCACCTTCACGCCGGACTGCCGCCGGTTGTTCAACAGCAGAAGCAGGGGGCCGATTAACATAACCTGCGGGATGTTGAGCCAGAAGAGCCACCGCCAGTTGGCCAGTTCCACGATGGCGCCCCCGTAGGCCGGCCCCAGCATGGAGCCGGCCTCGGCGGCCCCGCCCACGATGCCCAGGGCCAGTCCCCGGCGTTCCGGCGGCACCGCGCTAACGGCCAGGGCAAAACCGATGGGCACGGCGGCCGACCCGCCAATGGCCTGCACAACCCGCGCCCCGATCAGCTCCTCAACGGTGCGGGAAAGGGCCACCAGAACGCTCCCCAGGGCGAAGAGCCCCAGGCCTGCCATGTACAGGCGGGGATATCCATAGACGTCGGCCAGGCGGCCGAAAAGGGGCATGAAAGCCGTGTAGCCCAGCAGGTAGGCGGTTACCACCCAGACCAGCCGGTCCAGCTGGCTGATGGGGACGCGCAGGTCCAGCATCACCGCCGGCAGCACCGTCACTACCACCGTCTGGTCCAGGGCGGTGAAGAAGGCTCCCAGTCCAATAATGGTCAGGACCAGCCACGTGGGCCTAGAGCTGTGTTCGCTCACTGAAGCGCTTCCAGGGTTGTCCACGGTTACCGATGCTTAATCCGGGAAAGAGTGGGCCTACGGCGGCGATATGTCCGGCGGCTCGGCCAGGGATTCCAGGGTCAGCGCGCGCACCGTCTCCGGGTCCTCGTGGGGCACCAGCGCGCCCAGCATCTGCGCCCGCAGCAGCTTCCCGCTGGCCTGGTCCACCCAGACTTCCACGTTCAGGTGAGCGTCCGTCTGCGCGCCGGGTATTACCTGTCCCAGCGCCGCGGTGGAAGTCAGGCCCTTGACCAGCCAGGCCGAAGTTCCTTCCAGGTCGGTCTCACCCACCGTTTCCAGGTCCGATACCTCGCCCAGCATGGCGCTGACCAGCCCCGAAATGTACTCGAACTTGAAGGGTATCTGGGCTGGCGTTGCCCGAGTCCATTCTCCGCTCAGCGGATTGGTCATGTATGCGGTGTCTCCCGTGGAGATGAGGCCCAGATGCAGCGCCGTTCCCGCAGACTCCATATCCAGCCCCACATTGAACTGGTCGGGAAGTATGGCCACGCCCTCGGCGCGGGTGATGGCCGCTCCTGGCGCAAGGGGTGTATTCCCCACTGGGTGGTCGAATATAAACCTGATGTACCTCTCGGTCTCCATCTGCTGGACCGCGCCGTCAATCAGCGCTTGCGGGTCGGGGAGAGGGACCGGAGTTGGAGTGGGCGGCGCGGCGGGACTGCACGCCACGGCTATGGCCGCCACCGCCGCCGCTAACGGCCACGACCACCAGCGAAAAGGCACCTTAATCATCAGAATCACCTGCCTTCAACGACATGACTGACAGAGAATTCCTGCTCCCGGCTTGGGGAACGTGGTGGGGAGCGGTTTCATGCTTCACTTTGCCCCTGACTTACACTCAGCGGCTACCGAGGCCAGCCGCTAACGGACGCCAACAGGGGCCTGCCCCTCAGTTCCACGACCAGAAAGCCACGTTGCCCTGGGCGATTTCGGCGGGAGGAGAGTCCCCAACGGCGTCCAGGACAAAAATGCTGGCTCCGGTGGGGGTGTGACCGTTTCGCCTTTCGGCCACGGGGCCCTCAGAACCTGCCACCACCAGCCGGGTTCCGTCGGGAGACCAGGGGGAATGGGAGTAGGCGTACTGGTCGAAGAAGGACAGCATGGTAAAGACTTCTCCGCTGGGCCGGAATCGGAAAAGTTCCCGGGATTCAACAGTCTCCGGGACGCCCTCTCCCTGCGGGGAGGCCGCGAAGACCTTCCATTCAAACACCTGCTCCTCCGGGTCCACGCCCACCCAGGCCACCCGCTGGCTGTCCGGAGCCCAGTAGAAAGCCAGCAGCGATTCCTCCACTACGGTGCGCGGGTTGCCTGCGTCGGGCTCCAGCAACCGGATGCGGTTGTAGATGCGCCCTTGGGGGTCCGGATTGTCCGCAACGGCCAGCGTCCGTCCGTCGGGAGACCACATGAAGGCCACCAGGGGCCCCGCATCCAGCACGTTGTTCGCTCCGGAGGGATTGCCCCCTTCCCCGACGTGCACCACGCTGCCGGAAGCGTCGCCCGTCGAGTAGGCCCACCGGTCGCCCGTGGGTGAGAAGGCGGGCGTACGGAAACCGGCCGCGCTGGTCAGATGCTGGGCCGAGTCACTCAGGAAGGGGCGGTGGAGCAGCTTCACGTCCTCCCGGGAATGAACAATAAGGGCTTGCCCGCTGCCGCTCCAGCTGTAGTAAAGGGGCGCCCCCCGCTCCAGGGCAATGGCCCCGTCGGAGGTGTCGGGGTTGACCGCGAACAGGGTAAGGCCCTGGCGGGTTGTGGCCAGAAAGGACAGCAGCTCGCCGTCGGGTGACCAGTAAAGGTAGTGAGGCGAACCATCGGCAATCAACCCGGGTACGTCGTTCTCGTAAACGATGCGGCTGACGCCGGTTATGGCATCAATTACCTGCACCGAGATTTCCAGGGAACGGTTGGGGGTAATCTGCACCCGGGACGCGGCCAGTCTGCTGCCGTTGGGCGCCCAGGTGGGCCAGGCGTAGGACTCGTTGAAGTCCAGGTCCTGCACCTGGAAGAAGGCCGCGGTATCGGAAGGGCTGGCCGGTCCGGCCGGGTCCGAGGGGCGTGAGCGTACGCGGCTTACCCCGGTCAGACGCCGTTCGTCGCTGCCATCGGGGTTGACCGTGAAGAGATCGCCATAGGGCCCGATGTAGGCAATGCGGTCAACGCTCAAGTCTTGCAACGCTCCTGTACCGGAGCTGTCCCTGGCGGAAGGGCTGGTGGGCACAGACGGTGCGGGGGTGATTATTGAAGCGGTGGCGTCGGGGTTCAGTGACGGCGCTCCGGCGCAGGCGGCCAGTCCGGCCAGTGTCACCGCCACACCCAACAACCTCAACCCTTTGACCGACTCTGTCCATAACCGTGCCAGGTTTCCAGGAAAATTTGCCACCAGCACCGCCGACTCCGGTTTATCAAGAATACCATTGGTATTCACGGGTAGCAACGGCGCGCGGTTTGGGCCGAACCTCTCGGCTGAAACCGCCGTTTCGCCGGATAGCCCTGGTGGATCTTCCAAAAGGCCTTGCGTCTGTCTGCCAGCGTTGGAATAATTGGTGGGAAGACAGATTTCGTCCCCTCCTTTGCCTATGAACAGTGTCCCAGAACACGCCCTCACTGCCTCTTCCGCTGCCCGCCGCCCCCCCGACGGTGCCGAGGGCCCTCCAAGGTACGTGGTGGTGGATGGAAGGACCATCGAGTACCGCATTCGGCGAAGCCGAGCACGTCGGAAGACCTACCAGGTTTCCATTGTTGGCGGCCAGGTTCTGCTGGCGGCGCCTTACCGGACCACCAACCGGCAGGCCGAAGAAATGGTTCGCCAGAAGGCTCGGTGGATTTTCTCCAAGCTGGATCTCCCCGAATCCGGGCCGGAGGCCCCCCGATTCCTGTCCGGCGAATTGCTTCCCTACCAGGGTCGAAATCTGACCCTGTGGGTCCAGGGTGTGGCTTTGACCAACTCCGGAGATCCTGAGGTATCGCTGGAACGGCGCAAGCTAAGGATAGCCGTGCCCCTGGGGATGGATGGCGAAACTCAGCAACAGGAAATATCCAGGGCGCTGGCAGCCTGGTACGGCCAACGCGCTCAGGAACAGATTGGCGCGGAGATGACCCGCTGGCTCCCATTCCTGGGCAAAGGCTTATCTCCCCCCGTCCATATCCGAAACCAGCGAAGGCGTTGGGGCAGTTGCTCCAGCAAGGGGGTGCTGCGCTTCAACTGGCGGCTGGCCATGCTGGAGCCCGACCTGCTGGAATACGTCGTAGTTCACGAACTTTGCCACCTGACCCATATGAACCACTCCCGGGATTTCTGGGGCCTGGTGGGGGAACACCTGCCCGACTATAAGGAACGGCGCAAACTGCTCAAGGAAAGAGAGGCCACGTTGCCGCCGCTGTAGTGGTCCCTTTCCTTTGAAGGCAGGCTGCTGTCCCTTCCTCGCCTCCCCCGCCAATAATCAACCCCGCAAGCCCGCTCATGGGTTATTCGTATGTTAAACTCTCCCAAAGATACCCTTTAGGCAAGAATCCTCGAGCCAAGGAGCGGTTGCCATGACCAGCGTCAGCAAAGATCCCGTCCTGGTGGTCCTTCAGCTTACCGGCGGCAACGATTACATGAACACCGTCGTCCCCTACGGCAACCCCCTCTACTACGACAACCGGCCCACGGTTAACGTGTCGCCCGACAGGGTGCTGCCCCTGGACGATCAGGTGGGCTTTAATCCCGCACTGGCGCCCATCAAGGACCTGTATGAACAGGGAGATGTGGCTGTGGTTCACGGCGTTGGTTACTCCAACCCCAACCGCTCCCACTTCCGGTCCATGGACATATGGCATACCTGTGAGCCGGACAAGATTGGCACTGAGGGTTGGTTGGGCAAGGTAATCCGCGACCTCGACCCCCGCGGCGAGAACGTGCTGACGGGCGTCAATTTCGGTCGGGGCCTGCCCCGGGCCATGGCCCTGCCCGGAGTTCCTGTGGCGTCGGTGGCGGTACTGGAGAACTACGGAGTGCTCACCGCCATAAACCAAGAGGAGGCCCGCGCCCGCGCCCTCGACGTCTTCGCGCGCATGTACACGCCGGCCATGGGCACTGGTCCAACCATGGACTACCTGGGTCAGACGGGCCTGGACGCCCTGAAGGGAGCGGACATTCTGCGGACTGCGCCGGAAAGGTACGAGTCAACGGTGGAGTACAGGGAGAGCGCCATCGCCCAGAACTTGAAAGCCATTTCCCAGGTGCTGCTGGCCGACCTGGGGACTCGGGTGTTCTACACCCAGCACGGCGGCTACGACACCCACGCCGCCGAAATGGCGGTCCATACCCAGCTTTGGACCGACTTGTCCGGCGCCCTTTCCTGTTTCTTCGCCGATCTGCGCGAACACAATGTGGAGGATCGGGTTGTCACGCTGGTCTTCACCGAGTTTGGCCGGCGGGTCAAGGACAACGGCTCCGGCAGCGACCACGGTTCGGGTGGCCTTTCCATGGTCATGGGCGCCCCGGTAAAGGGCGGCCAGTACAACGAAATTCCATCCATGCGTGAAGGCGACCTGCTGGAAGGCGACCTTCACTTCAGCTACGACTACCGCGGCCTCTACGC
>JAPPJA010000338.1 GCA_028874675.1 Chloroflexota bacterium | reverse complement strand
CGGGGGCAGTTCGCGCTGCACAAAGTCGCGCAACTCCTGGCGAAAAGCGTCGTCTTCGGGTGTAAAACGATAGTCCACGGTCCCCTCCCCGTTGGTCGGAGGATGCTGGCCGCCGGGGCCAGACCTGGCAGGTGGTGACGGCGCCGCGGTCAGGTCAGCGCCGCCTGGTTCTTACAGGTCAACAACCGGATAGGAGGTAGCACGGACGATACCGGGAATAGTGTGCACCCTTTCGGTTACCAGGAGTCCCACCTGGGTAAAGTCTTCCACGTTGATAAGGGCGATAACGTCAAAGGGTCCGGTTACCACGTCCGCTGACTCGATGCCGTCCACCGAGCGAAGCGAAGTCACCACTTCGCGGGTGGTGCCGATGGCAGTTTCCACCAGCAGATAAGCCTTGATTGCCATGTACTACCTCTCCGGATTTCCTGATTGAATGTCGGGGTAATTCTAAGGCGGGCACCTAAGGGTGTCAATTGAGACACGCTCTTACACTGGGCCATCGCGTTATGGATTCGGGCTATAGGCGGCTAATATCCACAAGGCAAAGCTATGTCGCCCTGAGCCTGCCGAAGGGCCTGAAATCCTTCCCCACGGCCTCGCTACGGTTCCGAAAGCCAGTTGGTGGGGAGGAGTTTAGATTCTTGGGCAAGCTCAGAATGAAAATTGACTCACTCATGCCCCTCGGCAGCGAGGGACGGCGTGTTACAATCTGGCGACCGGATGCCAGACACAGGCCAACCCAGGGAGGCCCGCCACGAGTTCACCCTATCCCCCCTTCCCGCCCTTTCTGCCCGAATACTTCGGGCGGGAGGACGAGAGTGACGACAGCAACTTCTACGTCCAGCCCCGGCTGGTGGTGCATATTGACGACGTGGCCATTGCCGCGGTGGGCAACGTCTTCCGCAGCCTGATCCCCCCGGATTCGGTGGTGCTGGACCTGATGAGCAGCTGGCGCTCCCACTGGCCGGCTGACCATCCCCGGCAAAGGCTGGCGGGGCTGGGCATGAACGCCGCGGAGATGGAGGACAACCCCGACCTGGACGACTACCTGGTCAAGGACATTAACAAAGACCCCGTCCTGCCCTACGAGGACGATACTTTTGACGCGGTGGTTATCACGGTTTCGGTCCAGTACCTCACCCGTCCCATCGAGGTCTTCCGGGAAGTCAACCGCATCCTCAAGCCCGGCGGCATCTTCATCGTCACCTTTTCCAACCGCATGTTTCCCACCAAGGCGGTGCTTATCTGGCGCTACTCCAGCGACCGGCGGCACATTGACCTTGTTGCTGCCTACATGGAAGAGGCGGGCGACTTCGACGATATTCGCGGCGGTTTTACCAACCCAGAGACCAGTCCCCCGGGCGACCCCCTCTTCGCCGTGGTGGGCAACAAAGGCTCCGGGTAGTTTTTCAACGATTGGGCGCGAATGAGCGCTAATGGATTTGGCGGCGATGCTGGTTGCATCGGGCGGGTCGGGCGTGAGGTTTTCCGGTTCAGGTAAATAGGGCGGTCACTAAAGCGGCCCTACGAAATATACCATTCTTGAATATTCGTGCCCATTCGTGGATTAACTCCTGTCCCGGGGCGGGGTGGCGGTGAGGACGAGGATACCGGCGATGAAGACGGCGGTCGAAAAGATGCGGAAGGGCCACAGGTAGCTGCCGGTAAAGTCGTAGAGGAAGCCGGCGATGATGGGTCCCAGGGCCTGACCCCCCACCTGTACCGGCAGGGTGATGCCGGTAATGCTCCCCAGGTGCTCCCGCCCGTAGTATTCGGCCCAGGCCAGCCGCAACAGCAGGTGCAGGCCGCCCACGCCCGCGCCCAGCACGGAAGCGGCGGGCAGGCCCCAGGTGAGGGTGGAACTGGCCTGCACCCCCAGGGCGCCGCCGGAAACGCAAAAGGCCGCCGCCGCCAGCAATATCCGGATGGGAACTCGCCGCGAGGCCAGGCTGGACCAGACCAGTCCTCCCAGCATCTGGCAGAAAGCAAAGGAACCGGCCGTCAGGGCCGCCAGCGACGGTTCCAGGCCCTGGTTGATGAAGTGGGAAACCTGGTGGAGGCTTACTCCCGCCTGCACCATGAAGCCGGCCCCGGAGAATATGGCCATTACGTAGAAGGCGCGGGTGCGCAGGGCGCGGGATACCGTGTAGTTGCGCTCCGGCAGTGCGGCGGCCGACGCCGGTGAAGGCGACTGCGGCTGCGACCGGTCGCCCTGCTGCTCCGACACCCTTCCGCCGGTGTCGCCGTGACCTGTTTCCGGAGCGGACGGCGGGGCGGTTTCTTCCTGCCTGCGTGCGGGACGTGGTTCGCCCCGCCCGGGGTCGGCGGTCAGGCCCATGTCCTCGGGACGGCGGGCCATCAGGAAGAGGGCCGGCAGAATACCCACCACCAGGGTGTAAATCCCCAGCCAGGCCCAGGCGTTGCGCCACCCCCAGCCGCCGATGAGGAAATTGGCCACCAGGGGCATGGCCGCCAGGCCGGTACTCTGGCTTACGGTCAGCAGGAACAGGGCGAAAGCCCGGCGGCGGATGAACCAGTTGTTTACCGCCGTGGTCGTCCCCAGCTCCAGGGGGCTGGCGAAGGCCATCCGGCCCGGTACGTACAGGGCGTAGAAGGCCCAGGCCTGGTTGACCAGGGAAAGCCCGAAGGCGCAGCACCCCACAATAGCCGCGGTTATGGCCAGGATTACCCCGGAGCCGTAGCGGTCAATAAGCCGCCCGATGAAGGGCGACACGCCGATGGCGCACAGGCCTCCCAGGCTGACTACGCCGGAGAAGAGACCGTAGGACCAGCCGAACTCCCGGGTCATGGGTACGGCAAAGACGGACAAGGTGGCCACCGCCATCAGGGGGCGGGAGGAGTAGCTGGCCAGGGCGCCAATGGAGAAGATGACCCACCCGTAGTAGAAGGGCAGGGAGTGGGCCAGCCGGTGGCGCAGGGAGCTGGTTGCCTGAAAAATGTTGACTCCGAGGACTGCCGGATTCCCCGGCGGAATGGCGGGAACCGTTATGGAGGAAACCGGCTCCTGGCTTGATGGGTGCGGTTCAACAACTCCCCGGATTAAGGGAGTTCCGGTATTTCATGCTGACCGGCGCCGACAGACCCAAGAACGCAAGGACAGGCCTGGCACCGGAAATTAGGGCCAATGGCATTATGAAGAATGTCTTGTTGAGCCCCTCAGCAGGACCAGGGTTGACTGCGTCCAGGCGCCTGATCCTTGCCTGCCGACCAGGCGACGGGACCCGGACCGCAGCATCCAAACCACGGCGCCCAACTACGAGCATAGACCCCTCGGCAAACTCGGGGCGACATGAACCCTTGCCGCCAGCTCCGGCGCAAATTTGACCGTAATTTACGGTGCGATTGCCCTGGTCCTGAAACCCATCCGCAAAGTTCTTGACCCGGCGCTTAAAGGTGGCCGCTCTAACGCGAAGGACACCTCCCAAGTACGAAGAGCGGCAGCATGTACTATGGATTGAACGGGAGCGTCCTCATCTTGGCCATTCCCCTTGCGGAATGAAAAGGCTCTTCGACGGGCGCCTACTCCGGATGAATGACCAGCACGGGCAGGTGGGTGGAGCGGATGACCTTGTCGGTCACGCTGCCCACCAGGAAGCGGCGGACGCCACCGCGTCCGTGGGTGCTCATTATTATCAGGTCAATGCCCGCGGCCTCGGCGTAGTCCACAATCTTGTCGGCGGGCTGGCCGTCCTCCACCGCATTGACCACTGTCAGGCCATCGGTAGTCAGGCCTGCCCCCACTTCGTCCAGGTACCGCTCTATCCGGTCGCGCTGGGCGGTCATCACCTCGTCCAGCACCTGCTGGGAGTAGTCCGACCCCATAGTGCCGAACTCGGCGCCCCGCAGAACGGCGAACTCTTCCGTTTGGGAAGATACCTGCAGCAAATGGACGCGCGCCCCCAGGGATTGGGCCAGCTGGCGGGCAGTCGGCAGGGAACTTGCCGATACTTCCGAACCATCCAGGGGAACCAGAATTTCCTTGTACATGAGGTCTCCTTGTTGAGCCGCCTTCGGTAGCAAACAGCGGGCCGGAATGGCGGCGGCGCCGGCCTGAATTTTACCTGAATTCCTGCAATGCAAGTATGATTGAGGGTACCGGGGGGTGTCAATGCGGCGGGATGTGAAGACCCCCGGCCCTGCGTCCGCACCCGGGCCGGCCCGCAGGACTGTCCCCATGGGTGAGGGGCTTCCGGAAACCTCGTTACTGAACAATTGGTGGTTTGCCGGAAACGTTCCATTTCAGGTGGTATCGCACGGGCAGAACGGTCGAAATGCGGTAGGGGAGGGTTTCAAACCCTCCCCTACCTCTTTAAATGACCTGAATCGCCACGCTACCGGTTTCTTCCCAAGGTGCGCAGGTCGCCAGGAAAGGGTTAATATGTAGCGATATTGGGGTATCCATACCCGGAGATCTCATGATTCGCAGCTTTCGCCTGGCCTTGGCCCAGCTAAATCCCACGGTGGGAGATATCGAGGGCAACACCGCCAGGATAATAGAATTCGTGGAACAGGCGCGGGAGCGCGGCGCCGACCTGGTGGCCTTTCCCGAGCTGGCCATAACCGGGTACCCGCCCGAGGACCTGCTGTTCAAGACCTCCTTCCTGCAGGCCAACGTGGCGGCCATGCAGCGGGTGGTTGCCGCCGCCCGGGACATTGCCGTGGTGGTTGGCTACGTGGAGGTCGGTGATTCGGCTACGGGCACCGACATCGCCAACGCCGCCGCCATCGGCTACGATGGGAAGCTCATAGACAGCTACCGCAAGATGTACCTGCCCAACTACGGCGTTTTCGACGAGGACCGCTACTTCCGGCGGGGAACCGAGTGCCCGGTGTACCGCATCAACGGCGTGGGAGTGGGTGTCAACATCTGCGAGGACATCTGGTATCCGGTGGGGCCCATTGCCGTGCAGCGGGAGGCCGGGGCGGAACACATCGTCAACATCAACGGCTCTCCTTTCCACGCTGGCAAGGCCGCCTACCGGGAGAAGATGATCGGCACCCGCGCCGCCGATAACGGCCTGTTCGTGGCCTACCTGAACATGGTGGGGGGACAGGACGAACTGGTATTTGACGGGGCCAGCCTGGTCTGCGACATGACCGGAGAGGTGATAGCCCGAGGTCCGGCCTTCGCTGAGGACCTGCTGGTAATGGACCTGGACATCGAGGCCGTTTTCCGGTCCCGGCTGCGGACTCCCCTTTCCCGCAAGGAGAACCCAACCATACTGCGCGAGGTTGGCGAAGCCAGGACAACCATCGTGTCCGACTACCAGGAAGTTGACCGTCCTCCGCTGGAACCGGCGGCCCATGCCTCGGTAATGGGGCCGGTGGAGGAGGTCTATCACGCCCTGGTTACGGGTACCCGCGACTACATCCGCAAGAGCGGATTCTCCCGAGCCCTGGTGGGCCTGTCCGGCGGCATTGACTCGGCCCTGACCGCCACCGTAGCCGCCGACGCCCTGGGCGCGGAAAACGTGGTGGGCGTCACCATGCCATCCCGCTACTCCTCCGAGGGCAGCGTCAGCGACTCACGAGAACTGGCCGACAACCTGGGCATTGAGTGCTGGGTGGTCCCCATCGAACCGGCCCACCTGGCGTTTATCGACATGCTGGAACCCTGGTTTGAAGGCGCCGCGCCCAACGTGGCCGAGGAAAACGTCCAGGCCCGCATTCGCGGCAATGTCCTGATGACCATTTCCAACAAGTTCGGCTGGATCGTTCTGACCACGGGCAACAAGAGCGAGATGGCCATGGGGTACGCCACCCTGTACGGGGACATGGCCGGTGGTTTCGCGGTTATCAAGGACGTGCCCAAGACCCTGGTGTACGGGCTGTGCCGCTGGCGCAATGGCCTGGGTTTTGGCCCCACCGGGGCAAAGGCGCCCATACCCCTGGCCATCATAGACAAGCCGCCCAGCGCGGAACTGCGCCCCGACCAGCTGGACGCGGACACGCTGCCTCCCTACGAGGAGCTGGACCCCATAGTCAGGGCCTACGTGGAAGAGGACTACAGCTACGAGGAAATGGTGGAGATGGGCCACGATTCGGCGGCAGTACGCCAGGTCATCACCTTCGTGGACCGCAACGAATACAAACGCCGCCAAGCCCCGCCCGGGGTCAAGATAACCCCCCGCGCCTTCGGCAAGGACCGGCGCCTGCCCATTGTTAACCGCTACCGGCCGGTTTAGGGCACGGCGATCTCTTCTTCTATCGCCGTTTCGGTGTTGAGCAGGGCCCGCGGTTCCACTCCCAGTGCAACGGCAATGCGGGCAATGGTCAGCAGCGTCAGATTGGGCGGCGCATTAAAGAGCCGGGAAATCTGGGACTTGGGCACACCCATCTCCCTGGCCAGGTCCGCCCTGCTGATACCCTTCCGCTTCATTACTTTTAGCGAAGTTTCTATAATTCCAATAGAGAGACCTTCGGCCAGAAAGTCGGGGTCTTTCTCGTATTTTATAAAGTACTGTTCTAACACTTTCTTACTCGTTGAATTTCTGTTGTCTAATCAACGAAAACTTTCTAGGTATTCGGTTCTAAAATTGGTGGCTCGATCTATCTCAGTACTGATTCGTACTCCCTTTCGAAATCCGTGGGTGAGGATTGTGACGCCCCTTTGTCCCTCTGGATAGAAGTACAGAATCCGGTCTCCTTGCCGAGATTTAAACTCGAAGATCCCGTTGCTCAAATGGCGGGACCTTTGCACGTTTAGTATTGGGCCCCTGTCAGCATGTTGTTGAATGATCGAGAGCAACGATTTTCGTGAAGGCTCCGAGACTTCTTCAAGAAACTCAAGGACTGGGCAGTGGTCAACTCCTGCCCTGCTCCAGCTTACAGCGAAAATTTCGAAGGCCTGGCCTTCCAAGAGTAAGTGCCTGTCCATAGACTCTTAGTCTCCTTACGTTTGCAACTTCCATAGGCTTTCTCCATTTTCAAAGTCAAGGCGCCTTTGTCCACGGCTGTTGAGACATCAGACAAACTTAGGCGCCTTGCTACAACACTTGACTTAAAGCTATCAAATCTATTGGCTCTGGCATACCTCCAAAAACCTGAGGACGGGCCTGATTACGACGGAAAATTGGCTTCTCAAACCAACATTAAATTATCATAAATGTTTACTTTGTTCAAGTCTCATCCGTTCCCGAGGCGCTTCGGGAATTACCGGAGGCGCTGGCGGAAGAAGGTGTTTTCCCGGCCGGTTTAGGGCGTTTCAGGCCCACCCGGCGCCGTTCCCGAGTTTGTCGGGTTCCCGAGAACTCATACCTGGAGGGCATTCACGGTTGACTCTGCCGGAGCTGCTCCTCCAGTTGCCGAATCCGTGATTCGGCCATTTCCCGCTGCTGCTGTTCCGCTTGCAGCTCTTCTCCGAGAGAGTCCAGGCTGGGCAGAGGAGAGCCTGTCTTGGGGTCGTAGAACTCCAGGTTTCCCATCTCCCAGCAGATATAAAGACCCAGTAACCGGCTATAACTTCTGATGCGTCCGTCAGCCAGGGTCTCTACTGGAATTGATTGGTAGGCGCCATCTACCAACCGGTCTCCACCCAACTTTTCACCATGGAACTCGCCGGTCTCGTCAAAGCGCCAGTATTCGGCAATGCCCAGACTGGCGTAAAAGTCCCGTTTCTCTCCCGTATCCATATGACCCGTAGCTCGCGACGCGATCTCCAGCACCAGGTCCGGCGGTTTCGCCTGCAGCGAAACCACGTAACCGTTGTTGGATTCGTACAGTTCCGGATCTGCGTCGAAGGCCACCAGGAGATCGGGATAACGCCCGGGGCTTCCGGGTTCGGCGCATATGTACCTTTCTCCGGATACGATGGTGGTGCCGGGATTGTCCAGGTGGTGGGCGAGCCGGTACATGTTGCCGTTCCTGGCCAGATGCTTGGAACTGGTCATATCATTGGGGTCTTTCTCCGGTATGTCGGGAAGCCGGAAGGGAGGAGGCTGTTTGGCGGGACTGGAGCCGGCGGCTGGTGTGGTCATGTTGTTCTCTCCCTTGCGAGAGATGCGGTACTGTTACAGGTATTGTGGCAGTGGCTACTCAAGGAAGTCAAATGGCTCGGTTTCCGAGGCAGAGTCGTTCTGGAGACGGCTCGGAAACTCGGGCAAGCAGAAACTCGGGCAAGGACAGCCCTTGCGGCTGCCCCTACGGCAAAGCGTTCAACCCATTGGTGGACATTCGTGTCTATTCGTGGATAACAAGCCCCTTCGCGGAATAAATTCTAACTCCTCATCCGTTCCCGAAACTCCTCCGGTATTTCACGGAGACGCTGGCGGAAGAAGGTGTTTTCCCGTTCGGGCATGCGACGAACGGCTTCCAGCATAAGTTCCACGCCGCCCAGGTAGTCCTCCTCGTGGATGTACTCCGCCTCTATGCCGCCGTCGGGGGCGCCGTTGTGGTAGTTGCCCAGGGGGAAGGCAATGCCGGTGGTGCGGTAGCCATAGACGGAAAAGGCGCTGGCCTCACAGCTGCCGCCGCTCATCAACTGGCGCTGCACCTTGAACCCCTCGGGGCGGGCCTGCAGGGTCTCCCTGGCGCGGGTCAGGGGAGACTCGGCATCGGCATTGAAGGTGAATCCCGCGTCGCCCACCCTGATCACCGGCCCGTTGCCGATTTCCGCCCCGGGCAGGGTGCGGCTGGACTCCAGGGACACCACCAGGGTATCGCTGGGCAGCGTTTCCGCTTCGGCCAGCAGGCGGGCGCCCACCAGGCCAACCTCCTCGGCGCGGGTGAAGACGCCATAGACATCGCCGGCCGGTTGCTCCCCGGCCAGGACAGTCAGCATGGCCAGGGTACTCCCGCAGCCGGCCAGGTCGTCCAGTGCCCGCATTCGGATATAGCCGTCTTCCAGCTGAAAATCCACCAGGTCGAAGACCGCGGATGAAGGCAGGGGTATTTCGGCCAGGCGGGATGAGTCTTCCAGGCTGATCAAAACCTTTCGCTCCGACGCTTCCCCTGAAGGCCCCGCCGTAACCGCTGCCAGTCGCTCACCGTCGGGCAGGATTACCTGCAGGGGCACACCCGCCTTGAAGGAGGACTGGGGCACGCCGCCCATGGCCGCCCCCACCAGGAAGTCGCCATCCGCGGCAACGGCCTCAAAGCCGGGATGGTCCATGTGGGCCATGAAAGCGATGGGCGGAATTGACCCGTCAGAGTCGGTTCCGGACAGGTGGGCGATGATGTTGCCGTAGCTATCCGTACGATGAGGCACCTGGGCCTCGTCCAGCGCCTCCCTTACCACCCGTGCAACGCCGCCTTCCATGAAGGATGTGGCCGGGGGGGCGCCCAGCCCGGCCAGAATATCAAGGGGCCGTGCACTGGTGTCGGTGATGGATCAAAATATACGTTTATGCGGGGATTTTGGCGATTATATCACCCGGGTGCTGCTTACCCACGACAAGAGTGAAGGATTGTTTACTTTCGGCGGGTTAATGGTGGCGGCTGTTGTGTAGCGATGCAGTGGAATGCTAATGTGGACAGGACCGTTATCACAAAATGCAATAGAGGAGGGGTTGTTATGAGCATGTCAGCCAACAAGTCTGCCGGGCTTGCCCTGATAGTCGGTGTCATACTCTCGGCTTTTTCCTTTGTGTTGTTCCCAGGGGGGCTATTTGTTTCACCCGTGGACCACAACAACTTCCCTGAGGCGATTGAGGCGCTGGCCGACTATGCCGCACTGACCCACGTATTGACGATGGTAATGATGCTTTCCCTGTTCCTGGAGGGCTACGGCCTGTTCGCCCTGACCCGGATACGCAGCACACCCGGGGGGCTGGCCGGGTTTGCCCTCCGCTTTGGCGTCTTTGGCATGCTCTTCTCCTATGGCGCCCTGGTGCTGGGGCTGGGAGCGCGTCACATGGTAGTGCACGTAGTTGCCCACGGAGTAACCGGCGACCCCGCATCTGCGGCGGTTATGGGTTCGCCCGACCTGGCCCTGGCCATTTATACCGCCGGCGCGGCAACATACATTGCTTTTCTGTCCATATCTTCCCTGGCCGGATTGTTGCTTGGCTTCGGGCTGGCCGCCCACTTCGCGACGTTGAACATTTACAAGCTGGCGGCCTACGGCTGTGCCCTCGTGGGGGCCGGGGGTCTGGCTAATCTGCTGTTCACCCAGCACTTCCACGATGCGGGCCTGGCATTTATGGCCGTGGTCAGCAGCATAGTGCTGATGGTGGGAGCGCTGTGGCTGATAGTTCTGGGCATTGGATTTTGCAAGGGCATCCCCGAGCTGGAGGCCGAGAAGCCCGCCGAACCCGTCGGCGTGTAGCGGGGACTTGGGTGGCAGAACTATAGCCTCCAGAGGCAAACTTCCTGTAAGTGAAAATCTTTTGCATCTTCGTGTAGTATGGTGCCGTCCGTCGCCTCTATGCGGTGGCTGGTAGCGACATGTTTGCCGTTGGGAAGGCTGTGTTTTGCAATGCGGCTGAGAGAGCCGGGATAATTATGTGAAGGGGCATCTTTTCTTCCCGCGGGTAGGCTTACCAACCGCCCGTCCCTTACCATGGTCCAGATCTCGAACTCGTCAAAGAGGATATTCAATAAGTCTATTGATACTCTTAAGGTCGGTTTTCTGGTCAATGTAATTGCTCCTCAATGGTACAGAAAGTGACAACCATGAACGAATTGATAAGGCTGCTGCAAGACTTTCTAGCCTCCAACGCCAGTCTCGCCGAGTGTGCCGAGTGGCTGGCCGGCGTGGATTGGAGCGATCCCGAGATGACCGAGGATGAACAAGAGGCCTACGGTCTGTTCGAGCTCATGGTAACCGAGGTAGCAGAGGAAATTCGGGACGAAACCGAGTTTAGGACAGAGGTACAAAGATTCCTGTCGGAGAGGACATCTCCTGCATTACGCTGAACTCCACTGCTGGCTTTCCACCGGACATACCAAAGGGGCGGGTAACTTAATGCCCGCCCCTTTCTCATTGTTGAACATTCGTGGGCATTCGTGGATTAACCCTCCCTGAGCGCCCCTACGCGGATATGCCCCCTACTGGTGGAACAGGTTCAGCGCTGAACCCAGCTTGAACCACGCTACCTGCGACTCCCCGTAGGAGTGATTAAGCATCAGGGTCTCGGTGGTGCCGTCGCTGTGCTGGACGCGGCACTCCACGGGCTTGCCCGGGGCCAGGTCGTTAAGGCCCACCAGGCTGATGCGGTCATCCTCCTGAATCCGGTCGTAGTCGGCGGGGTCCGGGAAGGTGAGGGCCAGCAGACCCTGCTTCTTGAGGTTGCTCTCGTGGATGCGGGCAAAGCTGCGGACGATGACTGCCGCGCCGCCCAGCAGGCGGGGCGACAGGGCGGCGTGCTCCCGGCTGCTGCCCTCGCCGTAATTGGAGTCGCCGACCACCACCCACTTGATCCCCTGGGCCTGGTAATCGCGGGCGATACGGGAGAAGCCTACGCCCTCCTCGCCGGTTACCACGTTCTTGCCCTTGCCGGCCTCCCCGTTGTAGGCGTTGATGGCGCCCATGAACATGTTGTCGCTGAACCGGTCCAGGTGACCCCGGTACCGCAGCCATACTCCGGCGGGGGAGATGGAGTCGGTGGTGGTCTTGCCCTGGGCCTTCACCAGCACAGGCATGTCCTCGAAGTCCCCTCCGTCCCAGGGAGACCAGGGGTTCAACAGCTGGATGCGCTCGCTGTCCGGCGCCACCGTCAGTTCAATGTCCGTGCCGCTTTCCGGCGGGTCCTCGTAGGAAGAGGAGCCCCGGTCAAAGTCTGCTTCGGGAACATCCGGAGCCTGCTGGGGAGGCTCCAGCTTGAACTCCTGCCCGTCGGCGCCAACCAGGGTGTCGGTCAACGGGTTGAAGGACAGGCGGCCGGCCAGGGCCAGCGCCGTTACGATCTCCGGGCTGCCGATGATGTTCATGGTGGAGGCTTCCCCGTCGTTACGGGCCGGGAAGTTCCGGTTGTAGGAGGTTACGATGGTGTTGGGG
>JAPPJA010000562.1 GCA_028874675.1 Chloroflexota bacterium | reverse complement strand
TTTCACAACCCCCGGCGTGGTCCCCGCCTGCGGGGTAACGACGACTTGGTACGCTGGGAACCTTCATCCTCAATTAAACTACAGCCCCTGATTCAGTTTTTCATTAATGAAGATTCGTGCCTATTCGTGGATAAAATCTTCTCTTCAGTCAAGGTCGGCCAGGCGGGGCATTATGTCGTTGGCCAGGGAAGTAACCGAGTTTACCCAGCCCTTCTCGGGGGCCCACTCGTGGCCCATGGCCAGCAGAACGCCAAAGCCGCCCACGTCCTTGTACATCTGCCGGAGCTTCTCCGTCACGTCATCCGGGCTGCCCACAATCCATACATTGTCCACCAGGTACTCCGGGGTTATTTCCTCGTCTGGAATGTCGGAATCGGTCTTGAACAGGCTCAACGCCTCCATGTAGCTCATCAGGGGGATGAAGTACTGGCGGAAATCTCGGCCGATGGTCCCGTTGAGCACTTCGTCCCGGGCCTGCTCTGTGGTCTCGGCGACGTATATTTCCCGGGCTATGCGCCAATCGGAACGGTCGGGAGTGCGCCCGGTCACCTTGGCGCCTGCCTCCACGGCCTCCCAGTGTCCCTTCAGGGTTACCGGCGGCACCAGGTTTATGCTGAGCGGCAGCCAGCCCTTCTCACCCGCCAGCAAGAGGGTGTCGGACTTGGGGGAAACACCGGCCACACCAATGGGCGGATGGGGTTTCTGATAGGGGGTGACGTGGAACTGCAGGCCAATTTCGGGTACCGGTTCCGGAATAGCGAACTTCCAGTACGGGTGCTGGTAGGAACCGGGCCGGGGGTTTTGCCACATATCCAGGATCAGCTCGATCATCTCCCGGGACATGCCCCGGTGTGCCCCCTCGGATGCGTCCATGCCGAAGACTTCGAAGTCGCCGGGGAAGCCGCCGGAGCCCACGCCCCAATAAAAGCGCCCACGGGCCAGGTTATCCAACTGGGCCACCCGGTGGGCGATCATGAAGGGATCGTGGTTGGGCATACAGGTAACGCCCGTACCGAAGATTATGTTCTTCGTGCGGGGCAGAGCGGCGGCAATGA
Organism: Chloroflexota bacterium; assembly: GCA_028874675.1. Lineage (GTDB taxonomy): Bacteria > Chloroflexota > Dehalococcoidia > Lucifugimonadales > UBA3495 > Bin22. The sequence goes on along the minus strand of JAPPJA010000562.1, from coordinate 10,939 downwards.
ACTGGTCCGGAGCGGGAATGTTCTCCCAGACGGTGGTGAAGTGCTCGCCAATCCAGGCTTCGCAGTAGCCCAGCCGGTCCAGGGTTTCCATCTGGACCAGGTCGGACTCCAGAGTTGCGGCCAGGTCGGAACCCGGCGGGTGGAGGGGCATCGTAAAGTAACCTAGTCGCATAACCGCCTCCTTGGGCTGCGTGGGGATTTGGCGTAAGTATAGAGGATTGTCAGGGGAGAAAGAAAGGCGGAAAATCAAGAGCGCCGGGCCGGGGCTTGAACCCGCTGGCGCGTGTGCCGGGACCGCCCGCCCTTCACCTGGAATAAGTTACGGCCAGTGAATCTCTGAAATCAGGAATCGAGCCATGCTATACGAAGTGGAAGTAAACGACGGGGGAAACAGTCCCCTGGCCCTGGACCGGGTTTTTGACCTGCTGGAAGACCCCAGGCCCCTCACCCGGGTGGTGACCGCGGACCTCTCCGGCCAGGATGCCTGGTGCCAGGTAGTGGGATGGGAGGAGGACGGCCCCTGCCAGGCCATGGCCGCCCTGGCCGAAGACTCGGGAGACGGGGTGATACTGCTGGTCTTCGGAGGCAGCGAAGGAATCCGGCTCAAGCCCGGGGATGATGATGCCGAATGGGACCTGAACGACCCGAGCCAGTGGGGTGAGCCCTGCCTGATGCTGGACAAGGCGACGGCATACCGGGGCTAGGCGTTTCGCCAGGAACACCCACCGGGCCATATGCAGTAGGACAATAACAATGCGGTCCAGGGCATTGCAAACGGCGCCGATAGGCCCGACAGAGACCGGGATCGGTTCCGCGGGCCCCTTCTGCCACCCCTCGTTCCAAGTCCGTACGGCCCAACCCGTTCCGGTGTCACCAAATTATTAGGGGCGGCATGGGTGATGAGCATTGGAACCCGGGAGCCGGTAGTGACCTGGCCCTGTCACCCGTCGCTTCCCCTAGCATGTGTTGAATTCGTAAACATTATCCTGTTGACCGGTAATACTCCGTTAACGACATTCCGCTATCCTGTTAACCAGTGTCGAAAAACTACATCACTCTGAGATAATTTCATATGATTTCGGCGAAGGCAAACCCCGCAGGCGACCCCAGGGAGTACCTGGATTCCCAAGGGAGAATCCGGCCCGAATACCAGGCCGCCTTTCAGTTGCTGGAAGGCCTGGGCAAGGACCGGCTGGGCGACCTGTGGCGACAGGGCAGGAGGGAGGCCCAGCTGGATGCCTTCTCGTTCCTCCTGGACCCGAGAGTTTATCGCTCCATCCCCATTGACTGGATTCCCCGGGTGGTTCCCCGGCGGGAGTGGGAGGTAATCAGCGCCGGCGTTTCGCAGCGCCTTAAGGCATTGAATCTGTTCCTGACGGACCTGTATAACGGCCAGCAGTCCGTAGTCCCGGAGGACGTCATCTACTCTTGCCAGTACTTCTATCCGGAGTACCAGGACTTTCGGCCCGCCAGGGATGTTTTCGTCCATATTTACGGCTCCGACCTGGTGCGCCTGGAGGATGGCCGGTACGTGGTGCTGGAGGACAATCTGCGCATCCCTTCCGGAATCACTTACCAGCTCAAGTCTTGCCAGCTGCTGGAGAAACTGATGCCGGAGTTAGTTTCGGCATACGACATTGTGCCCTTCGATATCAGGGAAACGTATCTCGATATGTTTCATTCCCTCTGCGACGGGGAAGACCCGGTATGCGTGCTGCTGACGGACAGCAAGCTGGGGGCCGCCTTCTTCGAGCACCGTTACCTGGCAGAGTTGCTGGGAATTCCCCTGGTAGAGGGTTCAGACTTATACATCGGCGCCGAAGGCCGGGTGATGCTGAAGAGCCCTGGCGGCGACGTGGCGGTGGACCTGGTTTACCGCCGGGTAGAAGACCTGGAGATTTTCGTCCCGGGGCTTACCGACGCCTACCTGGAAGGCAAGGTGGCGCTGGTCAACGGAATGGGCACCAGCGCGGCCGACGACAAGCTGGTCTTCCAGTGGGTGCCGGAGATGATACGCCACTATTTGGACGAGGAACCCGTGCTGGACCAGGCGGTCAGCTACGACCTGCGGTACGCCGAGAGTCGCCATTATGTCATCCAAAACCTGGACAGGATGGTGATCAAAACGCGGCAAGGCTACGGAGGGCTGGGAGTTTACGTGATGCCAGACCTGGACGAAGAGTCTCGCATTCAGTTGGGGCGGAGAATCGTTGAGCAGCCGCGAATGTTTGTCGCCCAGGAAACCCTTGACTTTTCGAGGCATCTGATATTCGATGATGAGACGGGAGAATTCGAGGACCGGTACATAGACCTGCGGGTATTCGCCGTACAGAACGGCCGGGGCGAGACCACGGCCTTCCCCGGTGGCCTGACCCGGGTTTCCCAGGCCAACAGCCGCATAACAAATAACTCATCGGGTGGCCTATGCAAACCGACCTGGGTGGTTCGCTAAGCGACACGACCATTGTCGCAGCCTACGGGTACGCCGCCCGGTACGTTTACAGCGACGTGGTCGTCCAGAACGACAACTTCATCCGGTTGACGGCGGCCGCGGACCCCTATCAAACCCCCATTTCCGCCGAAATCATTACTCGACCGGTCAGCCGTCGCGTCCTCTTCCACGACCCTTACGGAAACGTCACCCACCGCGCCCGGATAACGACACCTCACCACGAACTCACCGTCCTCTCCATTGGCGTGGTGCGTTTTGAAAGTCCCTCCGCTCACCCCGTGGAGGCTAACCCCGGCGAAATTGCCGGCGACTGGGCCCTGGAGCAATACCTGACCGCCACGTCCCTGGTTCACCCCGAACTACTGGTACAGCACGCCACCAGCATCGCAGGAAGAGGGGGCGGTTTGGTGGAAACGGTGGAAAGGATTACCGACTGGGTGTACCGGAACATCCAGTACGTAAAGGAAAGCACAAACGTCAGCACCACCGCGGAGGAGGTTCTGGACGCCGGCGTGGGAGTTTGCCAGGACATGGCGCACCTGGCCATGGGATTGCTCAAAGCCCTGGGAATTCCCTGCCGCTATGTTTGCGGCCTCTTGACCGCCGAAGTTGGCGAGACTCACGCCTGGCTGGAATTCTGGCACCCGCAGCAGGGCTGGATACCGTCGGACCCGACCAGGGGGGAGGCAGTGGCCGGGCACGGCGAACTGCTGAAATTCTCCGTTGGGCGGGATTATTCGGAGGCGGCGCCAATAGAGGGTTCCTTCGTTTCCAGGGGAACGGGCAGGCTCCACTCGGCAGTGGCCCAGGTCCACGTTGGGCGCGACAACATTACCTTTGATGACGCCTTCAGATTGATTGATCCTGGACAATAGCAGGCAGAGGCAGGTTTTCTTATGACAGACCCCAGGTCACTGGCGGCAGGGAATGCCACATGGCTGACCGATTCGCGAGTATATAGTCTCATCTGGCTGGGACGGTGGCTGGAACGGGCAGAGGCCATTAACCGGGCCGTCAGTTCAGCGGCCCGACAGAGCGCCGCCAACGGCACGGGTACGACGGACCTGCGTACCGCCCTGGTCTCAGTCGCCCAGATGGTGGGCATGCAGGTGGAACAGGAAGAGACAGTGGCGGCCGATGTTCTGTTGCACGATACCACCTCCTCGGCGCTTCACTGCCTGGCCAACGCCCGGATGAACGCTACCCAGGTGGCGCCGCTGGAGTTGATTCGGGCCATCGCCGCAGCTATTCTGGACCTTCAGGAAACCGACGCTTCTTCTATGGAAACCCCGGAACAGGTGCTTGCCGTAACCCAGGGCATCGCCTCCCACCTGGCGCAAATCAACGCAACCATCGAGGACCAGTGGTTCAGCCGGGAATCCTTGACCGAGGAGGAGGTGTTCCGCCGTTTCGTGCAGCAGTAGCGACAGCGGTCAAATGGGCGTTGGAACGTTAATCTATGAGTGTTTACAGGTTTGAAGCCACGCTGGAAAAACCCGACAAGCAAGGGGCATGGACCTTTGTGCGGATACCCTTCAGCGTGGCCGATGAATTCGGAGTGAAGGGGCAGGTGCCGGTTAAGGGCGCCATCAACGGAGTCCCCTACGAAAACTCCCTGCTGCCCCAGGGCGAAGGCGTCCACATCCTGGTGGTCAAAAAGGAGATTCGCGACCGGGCCGGCGTTGACGCGGGAGACGTTGCCGAAGTAACCCTGGAAAGGGAATCGGGGGACCGTACAGTGACAGTGCCGCCCGAATTGGCGGAAGCGCTGCAATCCCAACCCGGAGCGCAGCAAATCTTTTATGACCTGTCCTATTCCCACAAGAAAGCCTACTGTAACCACGTGGGCCAGGCCAGGAAGGCCGACACCCGCATCCGCCGGGCATCCAGGTGCGTGGAACTGCTGCTGGACTCGGTAGCGGCCGGCCTCACCCCGGGTTTCCGCCGTTCGCCCAGTTGAAGGGTCCGGCTGCCCTGAAGTTTCAGAGGCCAGGGGGATGCAATCCCGGCATCTTCAGACGCAGAAGCGCCGCCAAGGGGGCGGACTGGCAACAGGGCCGGCGCTGAAGGGGACCGGAAAAAGGCAGCCGCAGTTTGAAGCAGCTTGAGGCGGAAGAGTCAGAGGGGAAAGGTATAAGAGGCGTTGGTGGAGACGGGGGAGGCCTTGAGCCGCAGTACCCTATTGTTCCGATCTTGGTGAAAATCCAAGAGGTTTCAAGCACTGAACCGCCAATAAGCTCATGGGTCAAGCAGGTGCGAATCCAGGCTGGGCTGACAAGAAAGGGACTTGCCGAGACTGTTGGAGTTCACGAAAAGACGGTGCAGTCCTGGGAGGAGGGGAAGACCAAGCCCCGCCAGGTTAAGCGACAACTGCTTGCTAAGCTAATGGCTGAAGACCCGGGGACTGTCTTTGATTCATCGCAATAGTTAAGGTTCAATCTGACATTCAATGAATATAGCAATTCAATGCTCTCGATGCAGGGGAAGGAGTGTCAGATAACTGTGGAGCATTAAACAGTCTCGAAGGCCTAGCTGGGCCCACTGGATTGGCCAGGCAGTTGGGGATTGTGTCCCAAGCCTGCCTTGTCATGGACTGAAGCCGGGATACTTCCTACAGGTAAAAGGCCAGCTCGAATTCGGGGTTCTTGAAATTGCCTGGGGACAATGCCAAGAGGGGTCGGCCGGCCCTGGACAACCGCCTGTTTCTCAACGCGGTGTCTTGATCTTGCGTACTGAGGATCCTTGGCGGGATCTGCCGCCGGACTATGAGGATTGGAAGAATACCAATAGTCGATTTTATCGCTGGCGCGATCAAGGCGTTTGGGAGCGGTTGGTGAAACCCCTCTTCGACGAACCCGACTTTGAGTGGCTGATGATAGACGCCAGCTACATCAAGGTCCATCTCCATATGACTGGAGCCCAGGGATGCTATCAGGCCATAGGGCGTACAAAAGGGGTCTGAACAGCAAACTGCACTTGGCGGTAGATTCTCTCGGTATGCCAGTGCGTAAGGAGCTGAGCAAGGAAGCGGTAGCGGACTGCACCCAAGCTCATGCATTGATTGCTGAAATCTTAGCCGAATATCTGCTGGCCGACCGAGGCTACGACACCGACTCCATCGCGGCTGAAGCCGAGGCTTGGGGAATTCAGCGGGCGATACCGCCGAGAAGCCATCGCAAGGAACCCATCCATTGCGACCAGGTCCTGTACAAACTACGTCATTTGCTTGAGAACGCATTCCTTTTCTTCAAACGATGTAGGGCAGCAGCTACCCGATATGCCAAGAACAAAGCCTCCTTCCTGGTTATCTGCCAAGTCCGCGCGCATGCTTCCGGGACCACATAATTTTGACGGCATTCCCTATTGCCGGCCGCAGCGTCGGATTGCTGCTTAACTCGGCGTATATTACCACGTCCACCAGCCGTTCCCTGCCCTCCGAACCTGGTACGAAGGGGCTTGCCGCAAATGCCCCTCCTGCGAAACATGGTTCCCTGCTTTGACTCCTCCAACCTGCCCAGACCCCTTGTAGGCATGGCGCAGCACGATCGCCTGCCTTGGACGAGAATCTACAGCGGCTCCGTGCAAGTGCGGTACAACATCAGACACACCGATCAGTTGCGCCGATGGGCCGACGCGCTGGAGGCCCAGAGCTGATAAGTCGCCACTGAGTACCAATAGGAATTCCGGCTCGCCTATTGGGGGATCGAGTGGCCGCTTGGCCCACCTGCCACCCCCGGGCAATCCGCCCGATAAATATGCCGAATCAGATTGGGGAGCAATCCTTGGAGACTCCAGATATCCCGCCCTGTCTGAGGATACCACCCTCAGCCCGCCGCTCCTTGCAAGGGTGTTCAGTTTGCCGATTGCGGCCTATGGAATTTCATCTGACCACTGATTACGATTCTCTTGCGCAAGCTTCGGGGAGAAAGACTCCAATGCTGGACCGTCGAGGCCTCAGGGGCATTAAGCTTATATCCGGGCCTATAGCCAGCGGAGGGTTCGGCATCCTGCCCGGCGAAAGGCCGTACGGTCTCCAGGACCCGGCGGTCGCTCTTTCCGTTCCATTCCTGGTCTGCTACAGTCATACCCGCAACGTAGACCAGAGGGCCAGGACCGGAAGCCGCCGAAATGAACTATTCAACCACAAGATCACCGAAGGGCTTGCCGCCTGGTCCCCGCGGCCTTCCGCTGTTCGGATCCCTGCTGGACGTACGTCACGACACGCACCTGGCCATCGACCGGCTGGCCCGGCGCTACGGGGACATCTGTCTGCTCCACTTCGGCAGCGTGCCTACGGTGATCATCAACGACCCGGACCTTTTGCAGGAGGCCTTCGGAAAGACGGAACTGGCCGACCGCTGGGTCAGCGAAATCATGGATATTCTCAGCGAGCAAAAGGACCTGGTGATGGCGCCTTACGGCGAGCACTGGCGGCGGATGCAGCGCTTCGCCAACCGGGAACTGCTCAGCGCCCGCAACCTGGACAACGTACGGGAACGCTACATCGAGACGGTGGTCAACGACCTGGTGGAGCAGATGGGACGGGCGGGCGACGCCGGGACGCTGGTGTCACCCATCGAACTCACTGCCCGCAGCAACTCCACTCTGATGTTCCGCAGCATCTTCGGCCAGGAAGAGGGGAGCGGAGGAGACTTCTTGGAACTGCGGGACGAACTGCTGGATCACGTCAACTGGATTTTCGCCAATGCAAATGCTGCCAACCTGGCCGACTATATCCCCTGGCTACGGTTCCTGCCCAACGGCGGGGTCAAGGAGGCCAGGACGCAGTCGGAAATCGGCACGGCCATCATCACCGCGCTGGTGGAGGGCTCCCGCAATCGTCCCGGCCTGGACCTGTCTGCCCCGGCCTGCCTCGTGGAGGTGATGCTGGCCAAAGAGGAGGCCGGGGAGATCACCGCCGACATGACCAGGGACCTGTGCATGGACCTGTTGATCACCGGCACCGACACCTCAGCCCAGACAGTCAACTGGACCCTGCTGCTGCTGGCCAACCGCCCGGAAATACAGGCCCGGGTGCATGAAGAACTGGACCGGGTCGTTGGTCCCGACGCCCGGCCCACGGTGGACGACCGGATACGACTGCCCTACACCTTCGCCTGCCTGGCCGAGTCCATGCGCTATCGCACTATCGGTCCCCTGGCAGTCCCGCACAAGGCCTCGGAGGAGACGGAGGTCGGCGGCTACCGGATTCCGGCGGGAGCACAGGTGCTGGGCAACATCTATTCCGTCCACCACGACCCCCGCTTCTGGGAGTCGCCCCACGAGTACATCCCGGAGCGCTTCCTGCCCCAATCCGACGGCTCTCCGTCGCCGGCATTGACCGGCAACGCCTTCATCCCCTTTGGCACTGGGCACCGCCGCTGCCCCGGGCGCCGCTTCGCCGAGATGACGGTGTGGCTGCACGTTACGCGGATGTTGCACCGCCTTCGCTTTGAGACTCCAGGAGGCAACCCACTGCCCGAAGACGAAACATTCGGATTGTCCATTTCGCCCAATCCCTACCGGCTCCGGGCGACGCAGCGATGGAGCAATAAAGAAATGGCTCCGCAATAAGAGGAAGATCCCAATAAGGGGGACAAGGAACCATATCACCCCGCTCTTCACGACTCCGACAACGTGTATCATATTGGCCGGAGTTGTTACTTCGCCAAGGGAATCAATAATCGGTGCTACGACCATCCGGCGACCCTAGGTCTGATAAACTCGGCTTGAACCTCCTGTTGGCCCCGCGTTCTACGACTAATACGGCGGCCCTAGCCCGGTTTCGATAGGAGCATCGCGAGTCTCGGTGATTCTTGTCCTCCATTTCAGATGACTGCTGACACATAGGGTCCAACTACCCAGGTTTGGACTTGAAACGGGCACGATCACCCGGCTCTTGGTTGCAGTCTTACAGTTGCCTTCTGATATACTGCCCACGAGAACTTGCAGCGAAGGATTCTGGAATTGAGAGTGCCGATTTCGCAGGTGGTCACCATCGCCCTTCATGTCCTCAAGCAGCGACTGGCGCGACGTGAGCGGTATCCTCTGGTGCTGATGCTGGAACCTCTGCTTCGCTGTAACCTGGCCTGCGCCGGCTGCGGGAAAATTCAATATCCGCCTCACGTGCTCAAGCGGGCGTTGACGGTAGAACAGTGTCTGCACGCCGTGGAGGAGTGCGGAGCGCCCGTGGTCAGCATACCCGGAGGCGAACCCCTGCTGTATCCCCACATCGGCGAGTTGGTCAAGGAAATTACGCGCCGAAAGAAGTACGTTTACCTCTGCACCAACGCCCTGCTGCTCAAGGAAAAGCTGGAGCAGGGCGTTTTTGCACCGTCCAAGAGACTCACCTTCAGTGTGCACCTGGACGGGCCGCGGGAGGACCACGACACCTCCGTCTGCCGCACCGGAGTATACGATATCGCCGTGGAAGCAATCAGGGACGCGGTCCAGAGAGGTTTTCGGGTGACCACCAACACCACCCTGTTCGACACGGCCGAGCCCAAGCGAGTCCGTGATTTCTTCGACTCGATGATGGACCTGGACGTAGAAGGGATGATGTTGTCTCCCGGGTTCAACTACGAAAAAGCCCCGGGCCAAGACCTCTTCCTCAATCGGGAACGAACTAAGGAGCTATTTTCCCAGGTGCTGACTGACCGGAAGAGGCGCTGGCGGTTCAACCAGTCGCCCCTGTTTCTGCAGTTTCTGATGGGTAAGCGCGAGTTTGAATGTACGCCTTGGGGCAACCCACTGTATACGATTTTCGGTTGGCAGCGCCCCTGCTACCTCCTGCAGGACGGTTATGCTGCCACCTTTCGGGAACTGATGGAAGAAACGTCCTGGGAAGAATATGGTCGGGCCAGCGGCAATCCCCAGTGCCAGGACTGCATGGTCCATTCCGGCTACGAACCCTCGGCGGTTCATGCGACATTCCACACTTGGCGGGGACTTCGGGACTCCGCCATTGCCACTGTAACCGGCAAGCTGTAAGCAACGATGGAACGGAAGATTCCCATGGACGGCGAGTCTCGTCCGGACAGAGGTACCATCGCCGGCCTGGTTGAGCGGGCCTTCAGATACCGGGGCGACGTAACCGTGGAGACCAGCAACGGAGAACCCGTGACCGGTTACCTGTACAACCGCAACACAAACTGCAATGCGCCCTTCATCCAGCTGTTTGAGACCGGCACCGGACGCGAAATCACCGTCCCTTACCAATGCATAACCCGGGTCCGGTTCACCGGCCGGGACGAGGCTGCGGCGTCGGCCAGGCGCTACGAGAATTTCCAGCGTCCATAGCCAGGAACGGCCCGGTGAGCTGAAATATCTACGGCAAGGGAGCAGAGCAGCATGGGTACCGAAACTGCTGTCGCCTACCATCTCACCATTGCTCCAACCCAGCGAGAGTTGGGGGGGCTGGGTTCCGGCCAAGAGGGTGTGCGGGCCCGCGTGGTCGGTATGGGGCGTGCCGCAGGAGGCAGAGTAGCCGCCTTGCTGGAGGAAGCACCCTGCCGGTTGCTGGTCTCCCTGGGGTATGCCGGCGCGTTGGAGCCACACCTTCGCACCGGCGACTTGGTGGTGGGGAATGCCTATCTTCACGGGGCAGAACCGCCGATCTCCGGCGTACCGCTGGCCACCCGGGCGGCAGTTCTGCTGCGCGAGTCAGGGTTGTCGGTGCAGGAGGGCCCAGTCTTGACGGTGGACGAACCCCTACTGTCTCCACGGTCCAAGCGCCGGGCGCTCCAGGGGAGCGGGGCACTGGTGGTCGACATGGAGGGGCGGTGGATAGCGGAGGCTGCTGCGAGAAAGGGAGTACCCCTGATCGCGATCCGGTCGGTGCTGGACGAAGCCCAGTTTTCCCTGCCCGCTTTCGTGGCAGCCATCATCGCAGATTCAGGCCGCAGGGAGTGGGCCCACGCAATCCGAGCCATGTCCAATCCGTCGGCCTTTAGGAGCATCCTTCCCCTGGCAATGAAGTCCCGTGGCGCTTCTCGCACCCTGGAGGTGGCCGCGCAAAGTATGGTTGCCGCCTTGCCTCACCAACCATGACCAGGATTCTTGTTACCGGCGCCTCAGGTTTTATCGGGCGCCACGTGGTCAACGCCGCCGTTGAACGGGGTTACGAAGTCGCGGCTCTGGTCAGAAACCGCGACACCTACGGGGAACCCACCCGACAGGTCGTTCCCATTGAGGGAGACGTGCGGGACCCCGGAGCGGTTCAATCTGCCCTGAAGGGATGTCGCGCCGCCATCCACTTGGCCGCCCTCTATTCGTTTGATTCTTCCCAGGCAAAGTTGATGCACGACGTAAACGTCGGCGGCACCGGGAATGTACTCCGCCTAGCGTTGGAAGCTGGCGTCGACCGGATCGTCTATACGGGCACAGTTGGCGGAACGGCCTTCTTCAGTGACAGGCTTGCCACGGAAAAGGATATTGCCGGACCTGACGCAATGAAGGGCCCCTACAAACGGTCCAAGTTCGAGGCGG
>JAPPJA010000351.1 GCA_028874675.1 Chloroflexota bacterium | reverse complement strand
CCACCAGCCTGGGCGAGGCCATCACCCTGGCCGAGGGCAGCGAGCTTCTGTACGAGGCCCTGGGTGACCACGTATTCAACAGCCTGATAGCAAACAAGCAGATGGAGTGGGAAGACTACCGCTCCCAGGTCACCGACTACGAGGTATCACGCTACCTGTCCACCCTGTAGGGGATTTTGCCCTGCCAGGTTTAGTTTGGGAGTTGCCTTATGATGCTCACACCCCGGGAATCGGAAAAACTGATGGTTTACGTGGCCGCCGACCTCGCCCGGAGACGCCAGGGACGCGGCCTCAAGCTCAACGTTCCCGAGTCGGTGGCCCTCATTACGGAGGCCATCCTTGAATCGGCCCGGGACGGCCGCACCGTGGCAGAGGCCATGGAACTGGGGCGCCAGGTCCTGACCCGTGAGGACGTTATGGAAGGCGTGGCCGAAATGGTGGACCTGGTCCAGGTGGAGGCAACCTTTCCGGACGGCACCAAGCTGGTGTCCGTTCATGATCCCATAGTCTGAATGCCAGGAGTTCCCTGTAACCATGAGCAACCCCAGCAGCCACTACATCCCAGCCGAGGAGCCCATCGAAATCAACCCCGGCCGGCCCACAGCCACCCTGCTGGTGTGGAACACCGGCGACCGGGCCATCCAGGTGGGATCCCACTTCCACTTCTTTGAGGTCAACCGGGCCCTGAGGTTCGACCGGGAGGCAGCCTATGGCATGCGCCTTGACATCCCGGCCGGCACGGCCGTGAGGTTCGAACCGGGAGACCGCAAGGAGGTAACCCTGGTGGCCATTGGCGGAACCCGGCGCATCCTGGGGCTCAACGGCCTCACCACCGGCAGCCTGGATTCGGCGGACGTCCGGAGTAGTGCCCTGGAAGCGATGCGGGGAGGGGAATTCGCCCGCATTCCCTCCGAAGAGACCGGAGCTCAGGGAGACAGATAGCATGGCGCGAATCAGCCGGCAGCAATACGTGGAACTGTACGGGCCCACCACGGGAGACCGCTTCCGCCTGGCCGACACTGCCCTGGTGTGCCAGGTGGAGCAGGACCTTCTTACCTACGGCGACGAACTGGTCTTTGGCGGGGGCAAGACGGCCCGCGACGGCATGGGCCAGGACCCGGAGATTACCAGCCAGGGCGGCGCCCCGGACCTGGTGGTCACCAACGCTATCATAATGGACCCCGTCCTGGGCATATTGAAGGGCGACATCGGGGTCAAGAACGGCCACATCACGGCCATCGGCAAGGCCGGCAACCCCGGGGTGATGGACGGCGTGCACCCCGACCTGGTAGTAGGGCCCGGCACCGAGATAATCGCGGGAGAGCACCTGATAGCCACCCCTGGCGGAATTGATGCTCACATCCACATGATTTCCCCCCAGCAGGTGTGGCATGCCCTGTCCAACGGAATTACCACCATGCTGGGCGGCGGCACCGGCCCTGCCGACGGCACCAACGCCACCACCTGCACGCCGGGCCCATGGAACATTGCCCGCATGCTGGAGGCTGCGGAAGCCTTGCCCGTCAACTGGGGACTCCTCGGCAAGGGCAACGCCAGCACAGCCGCGCCCCTGGAAGAACAGCTGGAATCCGGGGCCAGCGGCCTGAAGCTTCACGAAGACTGGGGTACGACCCCGGCTGCCATTGACCGCTGCCTGGAGGTAGCCGACCGGTACGACGTTCCGGTGGCCATCCATACCGACACCCTGAACGAGGCCGGTTTCGTCGAGGACACCATCGCCGCCATCGCCGGCCGGGCCATTCACACCTACCACACCGAGGGGGCCGGTGGCGGACACGCTCCCGACATCATCAAGATTGCGGCCCACCTGAATGTCCTTCCGTCGTCAACCAACCCGACCCGTCCCTACACGGTCAATACCCTGGCCGAGCACATGGACATGCTGATGGTTTGTCATCACCTGAGCCCCCGCGTCCCCGAGGATGTGGCCTTCGCCGAGAGTCGCATCCGCCCCGAGACCATGGCCGCCGAGGACGTGCTTCACGATATGGGCGTCATCAGCATGTACTCGTCGGACTCCCAGGCCATGGGCCGGGTAGGAGAGAACTTTACCCGCCTTTTCCAGACGGCCGACAAGTTGAGCCGGTTCAAGGGCAAGCTGCCCGGGGATTCCCCCTATCACGACAATTTCCGCGTTCTTCGCTACCTGGCCAAGCTGACCATTAACCCGGCCGTCACCCACGGCATATCCCACCTCGTCGGGTCCCTGGAACCGGGCAAACTGGCCGATATCGTCCTGTGGCCCGTTGCCAGTTTCGGCGCCAAGCCCAAGCTGATAATCAAGGGCGGCATGATTGCCTGGTCGGTAATGGGCGACCCCAACGGCTCCATACCTACCGCGGAGCCCTCCTTCTACCGTCCCATGTTCGGCGCCCTGGGCAAGGCGGTACATGGCCGGTCCGTTACCTTCGTGTCCCGGGCCGCCTACGAGGCCGGCATCCACCGGGACTTGGGGCTGGACAAGCGGGTGGAACCCGTACGGGGATGCCGCCACATTACCAAGCGACATATGCTGCGGAACGATGCCATGCCCAGCATCGAAGTTGATCCGGACTCCTACGAAGTCAGGGTTGACGGGCAAATTGCCACCGTCCCGCCGTCCGAGCGCCTGAGCTTGGCCCAGCTTCACTTCCTGGTATAGGAGGGCGGCACGCAATATGCTTGACGAGTCCGCTCACCGCTTCCTGACCGCCCTGCAGCTGGCCGACTCCTTCTTCCCCACCGGGGCCTACGCCCATTCCCAGGGACTGGAAGGGATGGCAGCCCAGGGCTGGGTGTCGTGTGCCGAAGAAGTCCATGAGTACCTGTCAGGATTGCTGGCTTGCTCTGTTCTGCCGTCGGACGGAGTGGCGCTGCTCAACGCCCACCGCTGCGCCGGCGAAGGCGACCTGACGACACTGGTCCAGATAGACCGACGGCTCCATGCGATGCGTCTGCCCGAGGAGATGAGGGCAGCATCCACCCAGAGCGGCCGGCGGTTTCTCGATGAGTCATTTGCCTTGCTTGCGCTGAAGGGCGTTCCTCCAGCCTTCGATGAATACCGGGCCTCGGTGATAGCGGGAAGGGCCCCGGGTTGCGCTTCGGTTGCCTTCGCCCTCTCGGCCTGGGCCGCGGGGATTGAAGCCGAGCTCGCCCTGTATGCCTTCTGTCACAGTTTCGCCGTGGGGGCGCTGGGCGCCGTCCAAAGGCTGATGCCCCTGTCCCACTCGGAGGCCCAGCAGATTTTGCGTTCATTGCATTGCGATATAGGCTCCGGATACCGGGAAATCCAGGGCCGGCACTGGAGGGAAATGACCTCATTCGCGCCCCTGGCCGACATTGCTTCCATGCGCCACGAGGCAGCAGATGTGAGAATGTTTGCCAGCTAGACGCTAGATGCGGAGGATACAATCATGATGAGAATACCCAGAATTGGCGTCGGCGGCCCGGTGGGTTCGGGCAAGACCTCGCTTATCGAAGCCCTGGTGCCGATGATGATGGAACGCGGCCGCAGCCCGCTGGTCATAACCAACGACATCTTCACGCGGGAGGACGAGGACCACGTCCGCAGGACGCTTCAGGATGTATTTGACGTTGACCGCATCCGGGGCGTGTCCACGGGCGCCTGCCCCCATACCGCCGTCCGCGAGGACCCCAGCCACAACCTCCTGGCGGTCGAGGAGCTCAGCACTCTTTATCCCGACGGCGACCTGTTTCTCATCGAAAGCGGGGGCGACAACCTGACCCTGACCTTCAGTCCCGCCCTGGCCGACTTCCAGATTTACGTAATCGACGTAGCCGCCGGCGACAAGATCCCCCGCAAACGCGGTCAGGGCATCACCCAGACGGACCTGCTGGTGGTCAACAAGACGGACCTGGCCCCCCACGTAGGGGCTGACCTGGACATCATGCGCCGCGACCTCGACCTGGTTCGCGGCTCAAAACCCTACCTGTTCACCAACTGCCGCAAGGGAAAGGGCCTCGATAAGGTCCTAGACCGGATTCTGGAGGCAGCGGATGCTTTCACCTCCTCCCAATAGGCCTGCTGCGCCGGTAAGGCAGGGGGTGGCAGAGCTTACCCTGGCCCTCAGGGGCGGACGCACTCGCCTGGCCCGTTCCAGCACCCGGCCGCCCCTGCAGGTGCAGGGAGCGCTGCACCCCGAACGGACCCTGCCCGCAATGGCCCTGGTCCTCCTGTCCAATCCCACCGGCGGCATATTTCAGGGGGATGACCATCAAATTTCGGTCACTGCTGAGACCGGCGCCGCTGCCCACGTCTCGACTCAAGGCGCGACCAGGGTCCACGCCATGCCGCTGGGCCAGGCTAAGCAGTGCGTTAGCCTTGAAGTGGCGCCGGGCGGATACCTGGAATACCTGCCCGATCCCCTTATCCCCTACCAGGACTCGGACTTTCAGCAGCGCACTACCATCGCGGTGAAGCCCGGCGGCATCCTTGTCTCTTGGGAAGTGCTGACGCCCGGGAGGCTGGCCATGGGCGAGGCTTTCCAGTACCGCCGCCTGGCCAGCCACCTGGAGGTTCTGGGGGAGGACCGGGTACCACAATACATCGACTCCTTCGAGATTATTCCGTCCCGGCGGAATCCTCTCCTGGAGCATGTGGCGGGCCCAATGGTTCCGGAACGGCGTGCGTACACCCTAGGTTCCATGCTGATCATCGCCGAAGGGCGGGACCTGCGACAACTGCAACGGGAACTGCAAGAGACGACTGCCGACAGCAACGGAGTCCCGGCGGGAGTGACTTGCCTGCCCGGCAAGGGCGCCCTGGGTATTAGAGCCCTGGGTCGGGATTGCGACGAGGTCCAGAAAATCCTCAGAAGGTGCTGGGCCAAAGCGCGACTCCACCTGTTGGGGGTGGGCATCCCCGACCCCCGCAAGTATTGAACCTGGCAGGATGTCCGTGGTGCAGGGGCAGGTTGGCTTTTTTCTGCGTCCCCGCTCCAGCGAAACTGGGTTGAGTGGAGCGGCCGGGGCCGATACCTTTGGCGCTCCTTGTGGTAAATTAGGGTGTAAGGGAAGCAGACGTGGCGGGCCAAACGGCGCCATCCCCTGATTTCTGCCACGCAACGGCTAGCAGGCCGAAAGCGGCGTCACCGGGGAGGATTCCGGCCCGCCAAGCGGTTGCACCACCGGGTAAACGCCTTCCCGACAAGGGGCCCTGATGGCAGGTAACTCAAGCCGGGTATTCTACGGTTGGTTCGTGGTCATTGGCTGCTCGCTGGTGGCCCTGGGCACCTCGGGCACCCAGTTTTCCTTTGGCGTTTTCCTCCAGCCAATGACCGAAGAATTCGGCTGGAGCCGCAGCACTCTCTCCCTCGCCTTTGGCATTACCTTCATGCTCTCCGGCCTCATGCGGCCCCTGGCCGGCTATCTGGCCGACCGCTACAGTCCCAAGCTGGTGGTCCTCTCCGGCGTGGCCCTGCTCGGAGTCATGCTGCTGATAGTTCCCTCGGTCAATACGCTCCTGCAGCTGTACGTTGTATTTGCCGTAATGAGCATTGGCCTGACCATGGGTGTTGGCCCCATCCTTACCAAGGTCATCAGCGCCTGGTTCTACGCCCACCGGGGACTGACCCTTGGCCTGAACAGCAGCGCCGGGTCCTTCGGCGCCCTGATCCTGGTGCCAACGGCCTCCGTGTTCCTGATACTGTTCGACTGGCGGGACGCCTATTACTTCCTTGGCTGCCTTGCCCTGCTGGTAATACTGCCCATCGGCTTCATACTTATCCGGAACACGCCGCAGGAGATGGGGCTGGAACCGCTGGGTGACACCGCGGACCTGCGGCGACGCAGGGGCACGGGCG
Source organism: Chloroflexota bacterium (assembly GCA_028874675.1). Lineage (GTDB taxonomy): Bacteria > Chloroflexota > Dehalococcoidia > Lucifugimonadales > UBA3495 > Bin22. The sequence continues at coordinate 6,332 of JAPPJA010000351.1, read as the reverse complement.
GCGAGGACTCCGCTCCCCTCTTCGGCCGAGACGCAACCTTCAAGGAGGCGTTGGGCTCGAACCTGTTTTACCGCCTCACCTTCGGGTATTTCGTTTGAGGGTACTCGATGAGCTTCGTGAATGCTCACTTCGTAACCTACGCCAGGGACCTGGGTTACCATCCCATGGCCGCCGCGGGAGCATTCAGTTTAATCGGGGCCGCCGCGGTCATCGGCAGCCTGTACATGGGGCACCTTTCCGACAAGTACGGACGGCGGTGGCTGTTGTCCGCCTCCTACAACCTGCGCGCCCTGGGGTTCGTGGTAGTCCTGCTGTCCATGGGGGTGCCGGCGCTGGGGATCCCTCCGCTGGGGCTGGGAACCCTGCTGGCCGGCGTACTGCTGGTGGGCTTTTCCTGGAACTCGGTGGTCAGCATCACCGCCGCCTACACTTCCGACCGGTACGGAATCGGGAACCTGGGCACCATTTACGGGACCATGTTCGCGGTCATGCCCATCGGCAGCGGCCTGGGCGCTTTCCTGGGGGGCCTCTTCTACGACCTCCGCGGCACGTACGACATCGCCATCTGGTCCAACATCCTGCTGCTGCTGGTGGCCATGGCCCTGGTATCCTTCCGGGGGGAACGGCGCCCACCCGAGTTAAGCGCCGCCGGCGCAGCGGCCTGATCCTTTTCTTCTCTTACCGGAATGGAACTCCGCCGGACGGGCCGGCGCTTAACCGCGCCCGCCAGCCCCGCCCCGTTCCTCGCGCCAGTTATGCGTGGGACGCCACCCCAGCAGGCGCTGCGCCTTGTCGGCGCTGATTACGCTGGCGCAGCCCTCCAGCCCTTCCCGAATTTCCACCTGGTCTCCAAAGTTGTTCCTGACCAGGTCGATGGTTGGTTCCTCAAACCGGGAGGTAGGCTGGGCCAGCATCAACGCCTCGTACTCCTCGATGTCGGCGTCCAGCGCCAGCACGTGGGCCTGGGCCACGTCCCTGGCGTCGGCGTAGGCCCACATAACCAGCGTCAACGGGTTGTCGGGGGTGGGCGCCGGCCATGGGAACTCCGCCTGGACTTCCGGCAGGGCCACGTTGGTAAACCGCAGGCTGACAACCGTGGTGTTTGAATTGCGGGCTATCATCCGGCCAATGTCCTCCCCCACCTGCTTGGAGAGGCCATAGGGTTCGAAGGGCATCATGGGATGCTCCTCGTCCAGTGGCAGGTACAGCGGCACGAAAGCGTCCCCCTCGTGGGCCCAGCCCATTCCGAATGCGCTGGAGGAAAACACTATCCGCCTCAGTCCCTGCTCCGCCGCAGAAGTCATAACGTTAAAGGTACTGGTCACGTTGTTTTCGAAGATAAACCGGGGCTCTGCCCGAAGGGGCCCGGGAATGGCCCCCAGGTGGACCACCGCCTCCGCTCCCGTCAGCAGGTCATCCACCACCCTGGCGTTCCCCAGGTCGCAGCGCACAAACTCCGTCGGCAGGTCATCCGCTGCCAACTGGTCCGTTGCCAGAACCTCGCGGCCCTGGTCCACCATCAATTGCACTACCCTGCGGCCCAGTCTTCCCGCCGCTCCCGTAACTACTATCATTCTCTTGTCTCCTGTGTGCCTCCGCCACAAAACCACGCCTGTGCCGGGCGGGGACTATTTTCTTCGCCGCAATCCGGTCACAGCCTAGCCAATTTCTGGACGCGCTGGTTGGCGGTGTCAATGCCGTAAATGCTGCCCTGGGAGTCGGTATAAACCTGGTGCGCATTCTCGAAGGTTCTCCCCCGCGATACCAGCGTCCCCTCTAGGGTATAGATGCTTACGCGGGGAATCTGGTCGGACACATACACCATCTGGCTGGTGTCAATGTGCACGCCCATTGGGCACTTGAAGTCGGTCCATTCCTCCACAAACTCTCCCACGGCGGTAAACACCTGCACCCGGTTATTCTCACGGTCTGCCACGAATACCCTGCCATCCCCGGAGACGCTGACGCTGTGGGGGACCCGAAACTCTCCAGGACCGCTGCCCGGCGCCCCGAAACTGCCGGTGTGGTGGCCGGAGGGGCTGAACCGGTGAACACAGGAATTTCCGTAACCATCGGCAACGTACAGTTCTCCCGACGGAGCGACACATACGTCGGCCGGGTGGTTGAAGGGCGCCTGCATCGCCGCCTGGTCCCGAATGCCCAGTGACCGCTGCAGGTTTCCCGACGTGTCATAGATCAGGACCTGGTGCGCGTCCCGATCCACGAGATAGACCGCGTCGTCCGGCCCAACGTGGATGTGGTGAGCCTCCAGGGGGACGCCGTCCCGGCGCTCCCAGGAATCCACCAGATTGCCGTCCCGGTCGAAAACCAGTACGGGTGGCCCCTGTCGCTGGTACACGTACACCCGGTCCCGCGAGTCCACGGCCACGCCGCTGGGTTGCTGCAATGCCGTGCCCTCGGGCAGCCGGGCCCAACCCGGCTGGTATTCGTACCTGAATTCCCCGGCGCCAATGATTGGTGGCATAACCGTTTCCCTCCCGTGGAAATATTGCCTGGATATCGAGGCTGGTCTTCCCCCGGTTTTATCTCGGGGTAATGATTCCCGTCAAATGGCCCGGCAGCGAGGCCCGGCGCGCAGACACCGCGGCCGTCCTGGCCCGTTAACGGCGACGGCCATAGCGGTTCTCCGTCCGGTCCATATTACTTCATTCTATCCAACCGGCACTGTAACCCGGTATTATTCGGGCACGACCATCAGGAAAACCGGCTCGGGCGAATGCCATTCCTGCGTTCCGTGTAGCTCCCAAAAGAGGAGGCGCAATGTTTTCAGATATCCATCACGCAAGCTACCTCGTACCCGACCTGGATGCGGCCATCAAGTCCTACTCCGAAATGTACGGCGCCAGAGTTACCGGGCGTGGCGCGGTGACCAACCTGGGCGAGGTGGCTTTCCTGCAAGTTGGGGACGTGGAGGTGGAGTTCATCGGTCCGGAGGATACCTCGACGCTGGAGGAGGCCAACGGCCTGTGGGTGGTGCACCACATGGCCTATTCCGTGGAAAACCTGGACGAGGTAGTGGCCAGCCACCGCCAGAGGGGCTACCGCTTTCTCTCCGAAGAGCCCTTCACCAATTTCATGGGCTACCGCCTGATCTACTTCGACCCCGCGGACACCGGCGGCTGCCGCATACACCTGACCGACGCTGCCACGCTGCGCAACTCCGGCGGCTGAAACACGCCGCAAGCAGTACGAAATTACGCACCGGAAAGGCCGTGCTAAACTGACCCCGACCCCGACCCCGACGGGACTCCAAAACAAGATCGGGAGGAACCCGATGCGCCTCGCCGTACCCGACCTGGTATCCAATTCCTACTTTCCTGCCGAGGCAGCCGTTGACCTGGGCTTCTTCCGCGCGCAGGGGATTGATGCGGACCTGGAGCTGATTTCTCCGGCCGGTCAGACCATGGAAGCGCTTCGAAACGGCCACGTGGACTTCGTGGCGGGTCCGGCTCACGCAACTCTCCTGGCCTTCCCCGGTTGGCGTGGCGCCAGGCTGCTGGCCGCCCTGTCCCAGCATACCTACTGGCTGCTGGTGCTACGTGCGGACCTGGATTTCGTACCTGGCGACGTGCAGGCAGTCCGGGGCCTCCGCATCGGCGCGGCGCCCGGTCCCGACGCCGCCCTGCGCCGCCTGCTGGCCGACGCCGGCATTGACCCGGCCCGAGACGGAGTTGACCTGGCGCCGGTCCCCGGAACCGGCGACCCGGGGATATCCTTCGGCGTCCACGCCGCCCGCGCGTTGGAGGATGGAATCATCGATGGTTTCTGGGCCAATGCCATGGGCGCCGAGGTTGCCGTAAGGAGCGGCACAGGAGCAGTGGCCCTCGACCCCCGACAGGGGCTGGGTCCGCCGTCGGCCAGGGACTATACCTTTCCCGCCCTGGTGGCGTCGGAGCGGCTGATCGAACAGAATCCCGCCGCCGCGCAGGGCGCGATTCGAGCAATAGTACAGGCGCAAAGGGCGCTGCGGGCTGACCCCGTCCTGGCGGGCGAGGTGGGCAAGCGCCTGTTCCCTCCAGACGAGGCGGCCCTGATTGTCGATCTGGTCCGCCGAGACTCCCCCTACTATTCCGCCGCCATCCCTCCCGGCGCGGTTGCCAGCCTCAATGAATTCGCCCGCCACGTGGGGCTGTTGGAAGAAGATGTGCCCTATGAGAGCGTCGTCTCCACCCGGTTTGCCCACCTCTGGTCGGAACAGCAGGAGCCCCGATGAAAGTAGATATTCGTGTGCCCGTGGGACTGCCCATACCCGATACCGCTGATTTCATCGCCCGTTGCGAAGCAGCCGGGTTTAACGGTGTGGGAGTCCACGATCACCAGCATAGCGGAAGGGACGTTTACCTGACGCTGGCCCTGGCCGCCCAGCGAACTTCCCGGTTGACCCTCTACCCCGCCACTTCCAACCCCGTCACCCGGCACGCCATGGTGCTGGCATCCCTGGCCCACTCGCTGGAAGAAATTGCCCCCGAGCGGGTGCGCCTGACCGTGGCTCCCGGCTACCTGGCTGTGGGCAGCATTGGCAGGCCCCGGGCAACGGTAGCGTCCATGCGCCGGGCTGTCCTGGCCATTCGCAGCCTGCTCCGGGGAGAGTCGGTGGAATTCAACGGGGTGGCAACCCGCTTGCGCAACCGCAGCGACCGGCCCACTCCCGTTTTCATGACGGCAGCCGGCCCCAGGATGGTGGAACTGGCGGGAGAGGTGGCCGACGGAGCCCTGCTTCTCGTAGGACTCCATCCCAAAGCCGTGGAAGCTGCCCGCCGCAGGCTGGCGGCGGGGGCGGCCCGGTCAGGACGCAGCCTGGAGAATTTCCGGACCATTTTCATCACGCCCACTACGGTCTCTCAGGACGGGGCGGAGGCGCGGCGTTTTCCCCAGCAGCGCTTCCGGCCGGACCAGCCCTACCTCAAGTACCCCAGCGATTCCAACCTCTTCTGGCTGCGGGAAGCGGGAATAGACCTGGCCGACGACTTTGTCCCGGAAGACATCCCCGATGAGCAGGCACACCGGATCTGCGACGCCCTGGGCCTCTTCGGTACGCCCGAAGAATGCCTGGAGCGCCTGAAGAGGGCCAGGGATGAGTCGGGCATAGACCACGTGTTCATATTTCCCACCCATACCCTGGAAGGCGGCTACGACATGCCGAGTCACGAGGTGGAAGTCTTCGGCAACACCGTCATTCCGGGCCTTGCCCCTCTGACCTGACTCCAATGGAGCGGGCCGGCTGCACCCGGACGGCTGTTCCCCCCGGAGGCCACCGGACAACGGGTTGTTGCCCATTGGCAGGTTCACCCGGCAACCGGTTCACCGCTACCGGCTTTTCCCCCTTGTGGGAGGGGGAAGGTGTGGGGCACTTTCTTGCTTTAGCCCAGGTACCGCTTCAGGAACCGGCACCAGTCATCGACCGCCTCGGGCGACGACCTGCCGTGCGGCCCCGTGTAGCAGACCATTCGCTTGTCGGCAGAGCCAATCAGGTCAAAAAGGTCGCACTGAGACGCCCGCGCGAAAAGCTCGTCGTCCCACTGCAGGTGAAAGAGGACCGGGACTTTTACGTTGGGAGCATCCCGCCGGAACCGGTCCCCCAGGGCGTCGTTGGCATCCGCGCCGCTGCGTCGCTCCAGGGCGTTCTTGCCCAGGGCGGCGCAGCGTAGCCGGTCGCCCGCCGCCGCCACGAAAGGCAGCCCGAAACGGCAACCCATGGAAAAGCCCGCGTACCCGACCCGGTTCTCGTCAATTGCGTCCATGCCGGCAAAGCAGTCCAGGGTGGCGGTCCAGTCACTGACCATGCCGTCAATGACGCGGTCAAATCCTTTCTCGGCGTACAGGTCCTCCAGCATCGGCCCCTGCCGGCCGCCGTGGGCGGGGCCGTCAATGGCCACCATGGCGTACTGCGAAACCCCGGCCAACCGCCGGCCCAGCATCACCGCCCTGGAAACCCGCTTGTGGCCGCTGCCTCCGTGCCCGAACAAGACCAGTGGAACCGGTCCCTCTATTTCATCCGGCATCCACACAATGCCCGGTATGGCGCCGGCTTCGGTTTCAACCACAAACTCTCGCTCCACGATTTGCCCCTCGTTGAGGGCCTCTCCCGTCCATTCCAGCGTACCCATTTTATTTTCCTCCTCTGACAGGGCTGGTTTCCCGGGCTTCAACCCCGTGACAGGTTGACATGATTATAGCCTCTCGGCCCCGCAAGAGCGGCAACCGGGGTGTCTCCGCGCGTCAATCCCCCGAGGGCCGGCGACAGGACTCCCTTCCCGGTTACTGTTCCCACTCCCGGGCGGCAAAAGCCGTGACCAAGCCTAACTGTGCAT
>JAPPJA010000115.1 GCA_028874675.1 Chloroflexota bacterium | reverse complement strand
CCGGCGCCCCGGCGGTCGCCCAGCTCCTCCCGTCGCTCCAGGGCGGCTAGGTACCACTCTTCCGCCTCTTCGAATACTATCCCCCGGTCCTGCTCCAGGAGGCCCAGGAAATGCAGCTCTGTGGCCATCTGAGCCTGATTCCCGAGCCTGTCGCACAGGCCCAGAGCCTGCTGGTACCAGTTCTTGGCCTCATCGAAGTTGTACTGAGCATGACAGACCGTTCCCAGTTCGTGATAGACCTGAGCCGCGGTTTCTTCGTCACGGTGCTCTTCAACCATTTCGCGCGCGCGATGGTACCAGCTTTCCGCCTCTTTGTGCTCGAACCTCAGCTGGGTTACCAGGCCCAGGGCCCGATAGTCTTTGACCATTTCCTCTTCGTCCGGCAGGCGCTGGTGGATATCCAGGGCCTTGCCGTACCACTCCTTGGCCTCGGTATAGAGGCGCTGGTGCTGGCGTACCTGGCCCAGGGCAAAGTAGTCATCGGCCACAGAGGAGCGATCCTCACCGCTTTCGATGATTTCCAGAGACTTCTGGAACCAGCCCGCCGCTTCATCCAGTCTGCGGTAGAGCAGGGCTATGGCGCCAAACTGGTGATAAACCGACGCGACCCGTGGGTCTGAGTCGGCTTCGGGCTGAGCCGTCAGGTAATCGGACAGCTGTTCGTTGAGTTCCTGGGCGCGTACAACGTCACCGTTTTCTACAGATTCACTCACATCCGTGCCCAGGAGGTACAACCAAAGGTCAATGGCCCCGGCTTCAACCGCAGAGTCAGCGGAACCTCCAACGGCTTCCAGCAGTTGTGCCCTCAGGCGCCGAAGTTCCGGTATTCGTCGCTGCATCCGGTAAACCTGGGCAAGGGGCTGTATGATCAGCTGGGCTTCGTCCCATTGCCTGGCCTCCAGGGCCAGTCCAAGGGCCTGATTCAGGTTACCCTCCTCCGCCAGCACGGCCGTCGCTCCGGAGTCCTGATTCTCGTACAGTGATTCCATAAAGTAGTCTGCGGTATCCGCATACACTCTTACGAACTCAGTTTCCAGGGTGCTGATGGCTTCAGCCCGAAGCTGACGCCCGAGCTTGGAACCCAGGAATCGCGGCACCGCCGGATGAATCTGGTACACGCTGGGAGAAATGGGCTCCAGGAGGCCGGACGCCAGCCCGGACCGCAACAGCGTGCGGCACGCGCCCCAACCCAACTCTTCGCCCATCGCTCCCCGGTAAGCTGATTCCTGGGTTATGTGCGTGAGAATGTCCATCATTACCCGACGCTGGAACAGGGCAAGGAACGGCAGGTGGGTGCGACTGCGGTGCGACATCTTGGTCCAGGAATATTCCATCAGGGCGGTAAGGTAACTGTCCCTGCCTTCTTCCACAGCCCATTCGGGCAACTCGCCTGTAGTGCGGGCCAGTTCCCCCCGCAGTACGGAAGCAGGAACGTCGTTGAGGAGGGGCAAAGCGACCTGGCAGGCCAGGGGATGGCCCTCAATGTCGTCCAGCAATGTTGCGACTTCTTCGTTGATCCGGCCAACGTCAATGCCTGCTTTGGCGACAATGGCGCCGCCTAGCTCCCGTCGCTCAACCCGGTTAAGTCCCTTCATTTCTATGACGGCAGGCGGTACAGGAAGCCAGTCCTCGGTGGGGCTTCGACCGCTCAGCAAGACCTTACTGGCCCCGGGGCGGGTAACTTCGGAGATGAACTGGGCCATGCCCTCCTGCTCGGCCTCAGTCAGCAGGCCAGGCGAACCCGAGGGAAAGCCGGCGATGTTTTCCGCCCCGTCAAGAATTAGTAGCGAGGGCTGCTCCTTGAGGTATTCCACCACCCAGCCAAGCTGCCTCTCGGCGTTGAGGTCGGCGAACCTCAGGCCCAGGATGGAGGTGCCAATTTCGTGTATCACCCGTTCCAGGCTGGCGGAGTGAGAGAGCTCGAAGGGCGTGTAGAATACGCCGCCAGGCAGTTCCCTTCGACCCGTTTGCTGAAGCCAACGGGCCAGGCCAAGAACCAGCTCAGTCTTGCCAACACCGGTGTTTCCGGACAGCAAGACCAGGCTGTCTCGCTCCAGGGCCCTTTCCAGCTGCGCCATCTCGGCATCCCTGCCGATCAGGCCAAACTGGCCGGCTACCGGAAACTGACTCTCGGGTTCTTCTTCCTGTTGTTGCTGGATGGCGGGGGGAGCCAGCGGATTGGCCTGTTGGGCCACAATGGCAGGAGGCGAATAGCTTCGAGAGCGGTAAACGGAGGGTGTGATCCAGTCCCACGACACCAGGGGACCGGACAAAGCAGGGCGGTGCGGTTCATCCATCAGGCCACCACGGGCAGCAGCAAGCGATTCCCCCGCATCCTGACCCTGGACCAGAGACTGGTAAAATCTGCGGAGGAAACCCTCTGTAGCGGCAGCGCCCCTAAGCTGGGTGGGTATCAAGATGGAAGCCGGGACTCCTGCGCTGGCCAGTGCCAGACCTATCCGCTCCCAGGCCTGGCGTTGCGGTTCGGGCCTTCCGCCCCTGCTCCCTGCGGAAATGAAGACCAGGGGAACTCCGGCATCCATCAAGACACGGCCCAACTGGGCCGCAGCCACGGCCTGTTCCGAAGACGCTTGCGCTTCCAGGAGCAAATAGCCCTCGTCGTCAAGGACAATACCATCCAGGTGGACCACGTGGTAGCGGGAAGGGTTTTGTTCCAGCTTATTGGCAAGGGCTTCAAAGGTTGGGGGTCGGAGAAAATCCAGCTCCACCTCAACGTTCAGGCCCTCGAGCACAGGAAGCAGCGTTCTTGAAAGGCTACAAGAGTATGTCCCACCCTGGTCCGCGACATAAGGCGCCGCTGCCAGGATGTTCAATTGTACTGTAGTAAGTTGGCCGTCGAAGGGAGTTTGGTCCGAGGATTCGGTATGCCTGGCAAGGGATGAGAAACCGGAGACCAGATATCCGGACTCCGGGTTATTCAATAGTTCCCAGGGAAGGGAAAGGAACTCGGCGCGGCTAGAGGCAATGCGCAGTTCACAGTTCTCACCGCCTTCCGATAGCGCTGTGTCCAGCAACTGCCGAGACTCACCTTCGGGGAAGACCATCTCGTACAGCAGTCTCCCCAGGTTGCGAAAGCCGTTCTCCACGGCCCCAGCCCGTTCAACATTGGGCCCAAAGGGGCTGTCCAGGTATTCCTGAAAGTACCATGAAATCTCAGCTCGGTCTGAGCTTGCCAATGGATTACTGAAGGGCGTGGCTGGAGCGGCGACGGGGCCGTCCTCTGCTTGGAGAACTAGCTGGAGTCGGCCGGAGTCAGGTAAGTCGTGGATTTCCAAAGACCTGGTCAAGAGTTAACTCCATCTGTACCAGATTGGCAGCTTAACGCTGGCCGGTCCACCCTGGGCCAGCGCACCCGGTTTTCGAGGGGAGACTGTTCCGTTTTTCCGTATGGCGCTTCGCCCGCATTATACTATATTTGGCTGGATTCAAACTGGACTTTACTACAATGAACACCTCGACGAAGTTTAACTTAGGCATTGAGAGGGCGGGCCGATGATTTACCTTGACGACCGGATGAGAGAGTTGCTGTACAGCGCGATGGACGACCGCTGTACCTGCCTGCTGGGGACGGCCGACGGGGAGGGCAAACCCCAGATCAGCATGAAAGGAAGCGTGATGGTCTTTGACCGGGAAACCCTGGCTTACTGGGAGCGGGCCAAGCGTTCAGCCCTGGAGAACGTGGCGGCCAACCCCAACGTGGTTATCTTCTACCGCAACTCCCCTTTGAGGATAACGTGGCGGTTCCACGGGAAGGCTGTAGTTTACGAGTCGGGGGCAATCCGGGACAACGTGATGTACCGGACGGTGCAGGCCGAACTGGACCGGGACCCGGAACGACAGGGGGCCGCAGTGCTGGTGAAAATCGACAGCATCACCGACCTGGCAGGGAATGTGCTGCAGGGGCGGGACGGAGAATGATAGCTGCCGTTCTATGAGGAGAAGGAGACCCGCGATAGCCTGGTGGTCCAACTGCATTGCAATGATGGAGGGCACTTGTCTATCGCCATTCCTGTGGGAAACTCATCCTGCAAGTTGCTTCGAGGTTGCCGCCTGCGCGGGAACGACGGTTTAGCCCCAACCCATCAACACAATCTGGTTGAACTACCAGGCCCAGGGGCGCTGGCTCTATCATTCTCGCCTTCCCGTCCGGGGTTGGCTGGGAGGTTAGGCCGCTTCCCCGCGGCCGTGGGGAAGTGGGGCTGCAACAGGGGCGGGTTTGACGCCCGCCCTTTGGCTGACAGAGTCATTGAGTAATGGACCTTTTGCCAGAAAAGGCCGCAGGGCCTAACCCTGGAAGACGGCCAAGGCATCAACAGCCCGAACTCCTTGTCCCTGGGGGAGGACCATCAGGGGGTTGATGTCCAGTTCGGAGAGGGTCCCTTCCAACTGGGCGGCCATCTGGGATACCTGGACCAGGATATCGGCGAGGGCATCCACATCGGCAGGCGCCGAGCCCCGGAAGCCCTTCAGGATACGGGAGCCCTTGACCTGGTCTATCATTTCCAGGGCTTCGGACCGGGTTATGGGACACTGGCGCAGGGCGACGTCGTTATAAACTTCCACCATGACGCCGCCGCTGCCGAAGAGAAGCACGGGTCCCAACTGTTCGTCATAGGACACACCTGCGATTACTTCCACGCCGCCGGTTACCATTTCCTGAACGAGGACGCCGTTGATGCTGGCGCCGGGAGCAGACTGGCCGGCATTTGACATTACCTGGTCGTAAGCTGCCCGAACCTGAGCCTCGTCTGACAAATTAAGCCTGATTACTCCGGCCTCCGTCTTGTGGAGGATGTCCGGGGAGTCCACCTTCAAGGCCACCGGATAGCCAATTTCGTTGGCCGCACTTACCGCAGCCTCGACATCGGCGGCAACAATCTCTCTGGCGGTTGGCACATTCCAGGCGCCAATCAGTTGCTTGCTTTCGCTTTCGGAGAAGGAAATACGGCCCTGGCTCTGCATATGGGCCACCACGTCTGCCTGCGCGGTGGACATTTCGGGACACTCTCCAAGGCCCTCCGACAGGCGTTGATCGCGCCACTGGTGGTACCCAAGGAGGGTCTTGATCCCCAGGGCGAGCTTGTCGGGAACGTAAAAGACGGGAATCTGCGCCCCTTTGAGCATGGATAATCCGTCGGTGGCGGACCGCGTACCAGTCCACAGGAAAGCCAGGCCCCTTTCACTGGAGTCGCGCTGGGCAATTACCTGGCTGGCCTGGGCATCAGAGCCGGCGCTGGCCACAACCAGAGTACCAATGTGGGGCTGCTCGCTCATGTGTCGCATAATTTCAGGGAAAGAGTCGCTGTTGGCGAAACCGGTTACATCGGAGGGGTTGGCGGCCCAGCCGAAACCCTTCAGCACATCATTTATGCCATCCCGAGCTTCATCAGTCAGCGGCGGCAGGTCCAGGCCGGCCTGCCCACACATATCCGCGGTCAGCGAGCTGATTCCCCCGGAATGGGAAACGACTGCCACTCCCCGCTGGGCAGGTTTCCCGGTGTGGGCCAGCAGCTGGGACACTTCCAGCAATTCATCGTAGTCCTGAACCCGGGTAATGCCATACTGGGCGAATATCTCGTCGTACAGGGCATCGGTACCGGTGAGCGCCGCGGTGTGGGAACGGGCGGCGCGGGAGCCCAGGTCTGAGCGGCCGATCTTGATGAGAACTATTGGCTTGCCACGTTCCGCCGCCAGCTTGGCGAGTTCAATAAGCTTTCGGGCGTCCTTAAATCCTTCTATGAACCCGGCTATCACCTTGACGGAATCCTGGTCCACCAGGTAGCGGGCGAAGTCGCAAAAGTCCAGGTCTGCTTCATTGCCGGTGGATATGATGTGGCTCAGTCCGATGCCTTCTTCCACGGCGCGGGTGAGGAAAGGTCCAAAGGCGGAGGCCCCACTCTGGCAAACCAGGCCGATAGGACCGCTCAAACCGTCAGAGCCACGAGAAGATGCGGAGGGCCAAATGTCGCCCTGAACGTTTGCTACTCCCAGGCAGTTGGGACCGCAAATCCGAAGCCCGGACTCCCTGGCGAATGCGCCGACCTCGCCCTGGAGGTCGCGGCGGTCATCCATATCCCTCTCGGAGAAGCCCGCTGAAATGACGATGGCCGCCCTGGCGCCCTTTTCGTGGCTCTCCCTCAGAACATTCAAAACCTGGTGGTAGGGAACGACTATGCCCACCAGGTCGGGCGCCTCGGGTAAATCGGAAACGCTGGGATAGGACTGAACACCCATTATTTCGTCGTAGCGGGGATTCACCGGGTAAATATTGACCCGGTCCTTGGCCTTCAGCATGGCATTGAGGAAACGGCCACCGTATTGCATGCGGGGAGTGGCGCCCACAACGGCTACAGACTTGGGATTCAGCATTTTGTCGATGGAGGCCAACTGGGCATCGGTCCAGGTTGCCATGGAGACCCTCTCTCAGCATTAGATTAGGTTGTCATAAAGGAAGCGTGTCTATCCGGTACAAACCGGCGCAGTGGCAATATACCGAAATTCGGCGAGGCTAACAATCATAAGAATTCCCGCAGCCCGGTTCCGGGGATGATGGCTTCTTCCCATGCCCCCGACTTGGTCACGGTCGCTGAGGCCAGGGGAAGATTCAGTTCTTGCGGTTGTTTCCCGTCATTTTGCTCGTTTCGTATCTGGACGCGGGGTCTGCTCGGTTGATGTGCGAGCGAGTTAGCCAGGCCTTACGGGGCGCCGAAAGTCGGGGCGGACACTTAGCTGTTTCAAATTCCGCAAAAGCTGAAATGGAGAATCCGTATGAATGGAGGTAGCTGATCGCCGGCAAGACGGGAAGGATTCTCTGCAAACCCCGGTGAATGCAAACGGGATTCTTCACTCCGGTCAGAATGGGAGTGGTCCCGGGTGGCGGCGGGTTGCCCTGCGAGGCTGAGTCGCTTGGGGCGGGTTTGCAGCCCGCCCCAAACGGCAGGTGAGATCGATTCTGTGCATGTCCCCTGTATTCTTGCGGTACGGGGCAGGCGAGCAGCACGGGGAAGGACTCTAGGTCTCGCCGGCGGTCCTGAGGTCGGCGCGCCAATCGTCGGGCGACGGTCCACGGTCGATAATGACATCTATGACCGAAGGCAGGCCGGATGCCTGGGCGTCCTGAAGGGCGCCGGGAAGGTCGCGGGAGTCATTGATCTGAACTCCGAAGCAGCCGAATCCCCTGGCGACGGCGGCGTTGTCCGTCTCAACAAACTCGGAGGCGATGCGCCGGCCCTCCGCCTGGTGGTGCCGGACCATGCCCAGGGCGTTGTCATTGAAGACAATGCAAATCAGGGGAAGGTCGTACTGCATCGCCGTGGAAAGAGCATTGACTGTCATCATGTAGCCGCCATCGCCGGTTACGCCGACAACCGGACGGTCCCGGTAAACCAGCTTAAGGCCTACGGCGGCAGGCAGGCCCCAGCCCATGCCGGCCGTACCGCCAGGGGCGAAAAAGGTATTGGCCTGGGCAGACTGGTAGAAATGGGCCATCCAGGTCCGGTTATTGCCCGCGTCCAGGGCGTAAACGGTATTGTCAGGCATGTTCTCCCGCAATAGCGCCACCAGACGCTGAGGCATAACGGGCGAGGAGTCGGCGTGCATGGCGGGGTCGTCATAGTACCCAGCCTCGCTCTTCCTGCGGGGCAAGCTGTCCGTCCACTCCTGGCGATTGGCGGCGGTGGACTGGGCGACTTCCTGGGAGGCCTCAACCAGCTGAGTGAGGATGCTGCCGGCATCACCAATCAAGCCCAGTTCTACGGGGAAGGTCCAGCCGGCATTTCTGTCATCAATGTCAATCTGGATAATGCGCTGCCGGTGGGGGTCGAAGACGTGGGGGCGCTCCCTGACGGTGTCCTGGGGGCTGAGCTTGGCGCCCACAACGATTACAACATCGGCGTCGCCCACAGCCTGGTTGGCCGCTTCCTGACCGTAAACGCCGGCCATGCCCAGGGCCAGGGGATGGGTTTCCGCCAGCGCGCTTTTTCCCTTATAGCTGGTGGCGACGGGGGCTCCCCACATTTCAGCCAGTTGCTGCAGCTGGGCGTGAGCCTTGCCCTGGTGCACGCCGTTGCCAGCCATTATGACCGGGCGCCTGGAGGAGGAGAGGATTTCAATTGCCCTCTCGATGTCCTGGGGGGCGCTCTGGGGTTTGGCCGTGTTCAGATAGCCGGCAGTGTGGTGGATAAAGGGAGGCGACTCCACGTCCACTTCTCCGGAGATGGAGGAGGAGCGCATTACAACAGCGGCCGGGCCGGGCCTGCCGCTGGTGGCGTGCTTGATGGCCAATTGGGTACCCAGGGCGGCCTCCTTGGGGCTGGCGGCCAGTGTGGTGTACTTGGTCATGGACTTCATAATGGTGGGAAGGTCGATGCTGCCGTATTCGCCGGCGCCCGACTGGTTCGCGGGATGCTGAGCGGAGCCACCGTCGGAAGTATCCGTGAGCACCAGCATGGGAGAGCTGCTGAGCATGGATTCCATGATGCCAAAGCTGGCGTTGGAACCGATGAAGAGGCCCTGTCCCATCACAACCGCGGGTTTGCCGGTGGCGCGGGCGTAGGCGTCGGACATGATGGCTGCGGTCTGCTCGTGGCGGCAAAGAATTGCCTTGACGCGGTCCTCTTTGCCCACGAGGAGGTTGTAGATCTGGCCGGTCCCGCCTCCCGGTATTCCAAAGACATACTCGATACCCGCCTCTTCAAGGAACTGGACTATCAACTCTTGAGCTTGTGGCATGGGACCTCCGTGGCTTCAGGATTGCTGATGGTTGGTATGGAGCAAGCCGCTACTTGCCAGGAGTTCCTCCCGCAAGTGGCGAACCGGTCCTTCCGCAGATTGGTGGGATGATAACCCTGCCCCCAGAGAGGGTCAAGGTTGCTGAACGGTAGCCCGGGCGAAGGCTGCCAGGGCGCCTGAGACGTTGACCGACAGGACCAGGCCCCATAGAATCTGACCATCTTGAGGGCCTTAACATAAGGCGGTGCACTAATGCAAAGTGTGGGAATAGACCGCAGCAAGCGGCTGAAGGAAGAACCTGAGAAGGGTCACAATCGGTGGCATCCGGACATTCCCCCCATTATCGAAGTGGAAGAGGGGGAAGAAGTGGTGCTGGAGACCAGGGACGCTTCGGACTGCCAGGTCAAGCCAGGCATGACCGAGAAAGATATGGAAGGGTTCGACGCCAAGGTTGCCCACCCCCTGACCGGGCCGGTTTACGTGAAGGGAGCGGAGCCCGGGGACCTGCTGGAGATTGAGTACCTTGACATAATTGCCCAACCCAATGGCTGGACTCGCAACCGGCCGGGCGCGGGTTTCCTGAGGGACATCTTTACTGAACCCTACCTGGCCCACTGGGAAATAGAGGAAGGCTGGGCCACATCGCCGCAGATCCCGGGCGTGCGAATAGTGGACGGATCCTTTATGGGCACTGCAGGCATTGCGCCTTCCCACGCCCAGTTACAGGCGTGGACGGAGCGTGAGGCAGACCTGGTCCGGCGTGGCGGAGCCGCGGCGCCCCCGGACCCGGAAGACGCCATCCCCCATGGCGGGAAAATCGCTGAAACGGGGTTGCGGACCTTGCCCCCGAGGGAAAACTGCGGAAACGTGGACGCCAAGCAACTGACCAAGGGGTCCAGGCTGCTCATTCCGGTAAACGTGGAAGGGGCGTTGTACTCGGCCGGGGACGGCCATTTCGCCCAGGGGGACTCGGAGTGCTGCATCACCGCCATTGAAATGGGAGCCACCGCAGCAGTCCGGTTCAGGCTGCTGAAGGGAGAGGCCGCCCGCCACAATATCCGGTTTCCCCGTTTCGCCCATCCAGGATATTTCCTGCCACCGGAATGGGCGGCGCCGCGAAATTTCATAGCAACCATGGGCATGCCAATCAGGGACGATGGGATACAGGAAGGCGAGGACCATCTGACGCTGGCGGCGCGGAATGCCCTGGTCAATATGATTGAGCTGCTACAGGAGCGAGGGTGGAGCAAAGAGCAGGCCTACATTATTTGCAGCGTTGCCGTGGACCTGAAGATAAGCAATATTGTAGATCTGCCTAACGTGACGGTATCCGCCTTTCTGCCCGAGGAGATTTTTCAGGGGTAGTTGAACGAGTCGAGAGGTACAAAGGTAAACATAAATGTAGTGTTTCGCTCCAGGAACGCCGTAGAGCCCGTTTTCCGGCCCTGGAGGTATTGGAAGACCTGGCAACTCCACATTTCAAGCCCCAGGATGATGAGCGGAGAGCGAAAGAATTGACATAAGCATAAACTTGTTCAATAAATCCGGTCAGATCCGGACCCCAACAGAAAAGCCGTCCGCTCAATGAGTCGGACGGCTTTTTTGGTTGCTGTTTACGACAACCCATCTCATCACATCCACCACATAGGCACGTCTGAGGGCAACCGCTCCGGCGACAGGCCAAACCGGAGTAGTACTAACTGACGCGCTTAACTTCCAGGGCCTCACCCGGGGCGAGGGCGACGCGACGGACGCTGATGCCGAGCTTGAGCAGCCAGTACCCGAGTGTAGCCTTGCTGACACCCAGTTCCTCGGCAGTACTCGAAAGTCCCCGCTCATTAACCATTTCCGGAAGCAACTTTTCCAGGGGGCGCTGGTGTTCCTTTTCTACACGCTGCATCAATTTAGTCTTGCGAGCCATGGTACTCCTCCTCAGTTAGCGGTGAAATAGTGCTGAGTGCTAAGATGTACCAAATTGTACTGAGTGTTCCGGCAAAAGTCAATACATTGCTATTTTATTTTTTAAACTTTTTTAAGAATTATCTGGAACGCAAAATAGATACGAAAATCGGGGTTTCAGGGGGTGATGAGGCTGATCCAGGGACGAAAAGGGCCTTAAATCGGCTCTCAGCGCGCCGGCGATTTTTGCGGGGCGGGCCAGAATTCGGAGACCAGAACAGAGGGCGAGGTTACACGGGTCGCCGCGCCTGAGGTTCCCGGCAGTTTATGGGATACCTCGGTGGCCACTTCTGGTACACGCTAGAGTCGCGGTCCTGGAGCGGACGTCAATGGTACATCGTTAGTGCACTTGAACACTTGGGGTGACGTCAGGACCGGCGAGGGGAGCTTCAGCGTGAGCCCCATGCTTTTTTGCGGAAGTAACTGTTCCCCGGAAACGCGCCCATGACGTCAACAGGACACGATGGCAGGGCGAGGTTAATTGGTACCCTTAACTTTACGTTTATTGGCGCGGTGCCCTTACGCGGTCCGCGATGGAAGGGGTTTGACCGGCACCGTCCCCTTTGCTAGGCTGGCCGGGCGAATCTCAGGATGAAAGCAAAGAAATCGGCTAACGCAGGAAGCGAGGTCAAATGGTCAAGCCACCTACCCTCAAGGATGTTTATGACGCCAGGAAAACCATCGCGCCGTACCTGGCCAGGACACCATTACATTACTCAGAGGGACTGAGCCAGTTGTTGGAAGCTGACATATATCTGAAGCACGAGGAATACCATCCCCTGGGCGCCTTCAAGATCAGGGGAGGCATCAACCTTCTGGCGCACCTGAGCGAAGAAGAACGCAGCAGGGGCGTAATTACGGCATCCACCGGCAATCATGGTCAATCCATAGCCAGCGCATGCAAAGTGTTTGGAGCAAGGGCATTGATAGCTTTGCCGGCAAAGGACCCCAATCCTCTGAAAGTAGCCGCGATGGAGGCCCTGGGCGGAGAGCTGGTCTTTTATGGGGAGAATTTCGATGAAGCCAAGGCCCATGCGGAACGGCTGGCTCGTGAGGAAGGTTACCGCTATGTACATCCCACAGACGAACCCCTGTTGATCGCCGGGGTGGGCACCCAGGCGCTGGAGATTATCGAGGACCTGCCCGACGTTGAGGTGATGTACCTGCCCCTGGGGGGCGGAAGCGGGGTCGCCGGCGCCTGCGTTGTAGCCAACGCCATTGACCCGGAAATAAAGGTAAGGGCGGTCCAGTCCGAGGGAGCGCCGGCCGGCTATATGTCCTGGCAGCAGGGCCAACTGGTACAGGCTTCGATGGACACATTCGCAGAAGGCATCGCCACCATGAACGGGTACGAATTGCCCCAGCGGATCATTCGGCATATCCTGGACGACTTCGTCCTGGTGAGCGACGATGAGCTCCGATATGCCATGGGGTTGCTGATTGAGAAGGCACACACCCTGTCGGAGGGTGCGGGAGCGGCGGCCACGGCAGGCGCCCTCAAGCAGCGCGAGAGCCTGAAGGGGAGAAAAGTTTCAGTTACAGTCAGTGGGGCAAATACCACAGCGGGGCATTTGAGTGCAGCCCTGGACGTGTACTCCCAGTCGCAGTAAATGCAATAAAATGCACATACCAACAACCGATTATCGGCACAAATAATGTACCAACTGAAGGTTTAAGTTTCCAATAAATGTAGTGCATATCAGGTTGCATTTTCGGAAATGTACCGGGCCAGCTCATCCCTGGGGAAGTCTGGCAACGGCACCTCTCCCTCGTAGCCGATCATAACCAGTCCCTCTTCAGGGGAGATTACCTGTCCAACTTCCCAGGCGTTGATGCTGGCGTCTTCCAGCGCCCTCAACAAGGTTGGTACCTGGGCTGAAGGCAAGGCAATTATCAGACAGCCCGATGCCAGGAGGCCCAGTGGATTCAGATT
>JAPPJA010000150.1 GCA_028874675.1 Chloroflexota bacterium | reverse complement strand
CACACCTTTTCCTTACTCCCTGACTATACCACTCATAATGCGATTGCCCTGCAGCACCCCACCGGCACATTGTTAACAGGAATGGAACCGGCCCTTTCGCGGAACCTACCTGCGGCGGAGCTTCGTCCGTAGCGTCCGCAGGAACCACCGGAGCCTTTCCCGCCGTTGCCGGGCAGGGCGGGCGTCCTCCAGGGTCTTCCGGCGCCAGTTGGTCTGCCCGCTGCGGTCCAGGCCCCAGAGCGGGTAGGTCTGCGGGGGAAGGGTCAGCCCGTGTTCCTCCAGGAACGCCAGCTCCACCAACATGAGCCGCTCCTCGTCGCGCAGCCACTCCAGGCCGGCGCTGGTGATTCGGTGATTCACCCCCAACTCTCTGGCCGCCCGCATCACGCCCTTGTCCTGGACCAACTCGTCCAATAGGGCCATCAGCCGCAGGTGGTGCAGGTCCTCCACGTTGCGGCTACTGTCGATGCCCGTCTGCTCTGCATCCATCCCTGGCTCATCCCTGGCGACCAATTGCAGAAATGCAACTTTCCAACGGGGCCGCTGCAACCCCGGGCGGTTCCGGCCAGTTGCAGAAATGCAACTTTCAGCTAGGGCCGCTGCAACTCCGGGTTGGAACGGGGACTTACGAAAAGTGTTAACCGGAAATCTCCGGCAGGGGGCCGGTTTAGCCCGATTTCAGCTACGAAACGGCCCGAATTGCACTTCCGCAACCGGCGTCCGTTTCCCGTACACTCCAATGACATCACGGGAGGGGCCGCCGGCGTAAGGCCCTGCGCGCCCCCGCATGAGTGCGTGCCCTCGCGGGAGGTTATGCGGGGCGTTCCTGACGTTCACACTCTCTGGCGGCGCTGGCGAACACGCGCATCGCCACAACTCTTGAGAGGTGACCGACGTGATGCTGCAACCGATACTCCGACCCGGCTCCCCACCCATCGGCCGCCTGTCTCGCCAAGGGCCGCGTCTTGTTGACCCCCATAGGCAGAAATGCACGATTTCGCGCCGGGGCGTCCTGATTTTTTGCAGACCCCCTACCCAAGTCTTGCGTCCCGTGGCTGGACTGGGGCCTTTCAACCAAGTGTTGCCAGGTTCGGGCCGCATTTCCGCCCAAATCGTGCCTGTTCCAGCTTTGAAACCACCAGTTTTCTGGTCTCACTACAAGAACCAAATTCGTGTACACCCCCTAATACGCAAAGCGGGAGGTGAAAAAGGAGAGCCTGTAAGGGGCCGCATCCGTGCGGCCCCCTATGAGGGGTCTTTTCCGGTTTCCCTTTGGCCCTCAATTCCTGGAGGCGTTGGCAAAGGCGGCGGTATCCCAAATCTTGCAGAGGTGAACGAAATTATGCTGACGCCGGTGCCGCAGTTCGACAGGGAGGCCCAATCACATTCCCCCAACGAGAGGACATGCGAGAGGAGACGAAGCAGCACATCAAGCCGGGAGTCCACGTACAACTCAGTATCTGCGGAGCACACCGCCCGCTAGCGGGCGAGGCTGCGGATGGGGCTGAGCATCCTGGCCCAGGTCAGGCCCGTGCAGCGCGTAACGCACCGGCACATCCCCGGCGTTTTCGGGCGCTTTTTCCACGCCGGGGCGGGTTTTCGCCCCGTCACGCACCCTCACGTCAATCGGGATTTCGGCTTCCAGACCGGAACCCGCCCTTAACTCGAACTGTTCACTGGAAACGTCCAGTAGAGGGGCGATTTCCCCTTGTTTCAGCTTTGAAACGACCCACCCAGCGGCTGCGCTGCAAAACTCAATCTCCTGTACACCCCCAGTACATCAGGAAAAGGGCCGGAGGCGAAGGGACCCGTAGGGGTTATCAGGGTTGGTAACGCTCACAGGTAGTTTCCCGCCGCCATCCCGTTGCTCACACTCTCTGGCAGCAGCAGCAAACACGCCGCCAACCCAAACCGATACGAGGTGAAAGAGATGATCCTGATACCGATACCGCAGCCGGACACGGAGGCCCAATCGCACGCCATCAACGAGAGGATATGCGAAACAACACCAGAAGAAACAAACCGGGGCGACCCGACGCGAGCAACCGCAAATCCGGGACCGCCGGCAGGAAGACCCCAGGGGGAACATCCCCGAACCATACCGAGCAAGAGCGGGAAAGGATGCAGACGGGGCTACGCATCCTGGCCCAGATCATCGCCCGCGCCCACCTGAGCCGCCAGGCACCGCGGGCTGAGTCGCCCCCGCCACCGGACCGGAGGGCTGGCGGCTGAGCAACCTGCGAATACGGGAATCCGGCGCGGCGTCTGAGGAACACGGCTCACCTCCCGCGTTGCGCCAGGATAGTCGCGTTCTCGGCGCCAGCCCATACCACAAAACTGGCTCAAACGTAATGCCTTGCAAGACCTTATGTGCAAGCAATTTCTCTTGGACAATGGAGTTTTGGGCCATGGCCGTAGGAGGAAGGAGAATGACAACAACTGAGGCCGGAACGCCGGTCCCGTTAGAAGATGAACCGGCTGACGTCGACCTGGACGACGCCATCCGCGACTACGTGCACACCTACGCCTTCTGGCGGGGCCGCCGCAAGGCGATGGAGCGGTTCGGCGTCTCGCGCCATACCCTGTGGCGCTTCCTGGACCGGGGGCACATGGGCCGCGCCCTGCCCAGGGCCGTCCTGGACAGCGTGGGCGACAGCATCGAGGCCATCGACGCCGCAACCTGGGCCATAGGGGCCGTGGAGCGAATAAGCGCCAGCTTCGAACGTTCGGCAAGGAACAGGCGCCCGGCGGGTCCCTCCCTGCGCCGGGGCCAGGAGGACGTGCTGCTGCAACTGTGCGCCGCACCCCTGACCACCGTGAGCGAGCTGGCCCGCTTCAACCGGGAGCCGCCCACCACCCTGCGCGGCAGGCTGGAGAGGCTGGCGGAACTGGGGCTGGCGGATTCCGTGTCACACCGCCTGGGCGCCCTCGGACCGAAACCGCAGCGCCGCTACTTCCCCACCGAACAGGGCATCCACGCCGCAGCGGAGCTGGAGCCAGGCATTAGGAGACTCCTGGCCGAGCAGCCGGTGTCCCGCCAGTGGTTCCGCCTGCTCGCCGAGCGCCTCGACTCAGTGGCCGTGCTGTACCATATCGCCGCCCTGATTGCCGACGCCGACCCGGAGGGAGACCCGGTGCGGGTGGACCACCACCGCCAGGGACCCTACGACCTGCTGGCCACCCTCTCCCAGGGCCGCTCCGTGGGCATCCTGCGCCAGGGGGCGACCCTGCCCTCGGCCCACCTGCGCTACCGCCTGAGGACCATAGAGAACCTGCCGGTGAGCCAGCGGCCCACGGTTACGCTGGTGATCACCGGCTCCGGCCAGGCCACCCGCCGCGCCGTACGCACCCTGGGCCACCCGGTGGAGCACGAGACCTTCTTCGCCGCCACCGAGGGGGAGCAACTGGCCGGGGACCTCCGGGCCGTGGCCTGGCAGCAGTGCGGCCACGGGATGGGGGAACAGGTGAAGATAGAACCCTGCGTCTCCCTGCGGAGCATCGTCGCTTCCATTGGCTGGCTGATGGACCGGGACGCCCGGAACCGCCGCGACAATACCCCGCCGACCAAGCGCCAGCCCACGCCGGATCCGTATTCCCTCTACCCCAGCAACCTGCGGACCGCCATGCCCGACCCAACCGCGCAGGTCAAGGACTCCCTGGCCGTGCAGCTAACCCGCGCCGAGAAGGAGATCCTGGACCTGCTGGCGGCCTGGCCCCTGTGCACCACCGACCAACTGGCCGGGCTGATGGGCGGCGTTACCCGCAGACGGGCCAACCAGGTGCTCCGGTCCCTGGCAGACCGCTCCCTGGTCCGCTCCGAGAACCAGCGCCACGTCCTCGCCGACGAAGGGCTGCGCTACCTCGCCCACCGGGACCGGGCCGCCGTGAGAATTGCCCTGGGCCGCTGGAGCGCCCGCAAGCGGCGCAGCAGCCGGGGCAGCGCCCCGGTCATAGCCGGCACCTCCCTGCGCAGCCTCGACTCCCAACTGGACCACCAAGACGCCATCAACACCATCGCCGCCGCCCTGAGCGCCGAGGCCGCCCATTCCGATGACCACCACGTGCTGGAGCTGCTGCCCACCTCCCGTTCCAACATCGGCTACCGCTACCAGGGCGCCGACTACGTGATCCACCCCGACGCCACCTTCTGGATATCCCACCGGGGCGACTGGCGCCCCTACTTCCTGGAGTTCGAGCGCCGGGCCGTCGCCCCCAGGCGGGTCCGCGCCCGGCTGAAGAACTACCCCCGCTACTTCGCCAGCGGTTGGGCCGGCCTGGACCACGCCGGGCAGCTGCCCCTGGTGCTGTTCGTCTTCGAGACCCGCGACGCCGAGGATTCCTTCCTGCGGGCCGCCGGAGCGCACCGGCTGCCCATCTGCACCTCCAACCTGGAGTTGATCAACGGCCTTGGCGTGTTGCGCGAGGTGTGGCGCTGGCCTCCCCCAAATGCCCCGGACCGTCTGCCGCTGCACCGGCTGGGAGAGGGCTACAAAAATGTACCTTCCCGTTCCAGGCATTTCCTGTAGGGGAGCTATGGCCAAAGCTGATTTCCAGGCTACCAACCCTGTCAGACCCCCCAGGCCCGGAAGCGTGGCATTTTGGTGCAGAACCAGCGCCCGGTCCGGCCCATCCGGCAGACCGACGCCCGCCCGTTCGGCGACGGCCGCCGGAACGCTGACGTGTATGACGCGTCAGAAATGACCCGTGATGACACGGACATTCGCCGCAGCGCTTGGCCGTGCCGCTTGCCGGGACCCGGCGGGAGATTCACTGCCCAAAAGGGAAATCCGTCCCGACTTTCCGGAACCGGCACTTACCCCAAAGTGCTTGCAAACCGGAAGATTCGGCCCGATTGATTCCATATGTTTTGAGTTCAACAAGGGGGGAATAATGCCCAAAAGGGAACTCGGGGGAATTCCTGTACGCGGGTATAGCATCAAATCCGGCCTCGGAAGGCAAGGAGGACGACCATGAGATTGTTGACGAAGGCGGAGGCCTGCCGGGAGCTGGCGGTGTCCCTGTCCACCCTGGACCGGCGGATCGCCTCGGGCGAGGTTCGCACGAAACGGGAGCCGCGTGGGCGGCGGCACCGGGTGTACGTAATGCTGAACGACGACCCGCCGGGCGCCATCGAAAGCCCGCAATCGGAGCTGGCCGTGGACCGGGAGAGGATTCAGAGCCTTGAGGCGCAGGTGGAGCTGCTGCAAGGACAGCTTGAGCAGGAACGGCAAGGCAACGCCGAACTGGTCAACCGGTTGACGGAGGCGCATGGGCGGCGTAGACCCTGGTGGCGGTTCTGGTAGCGGACCGACCTCCAGGGGGATAAGTTGTCCAGTAGTTCGCCCAGACCCATATGTGTTGACAATCCCGCCCATGTCCTTGTGCCACCAGTAATCTAGGCAAACCCCTAAACTTATCGGCCATAGGGTGGCAATCTTATGAGAACACAAGGAACCCGGGACAAAAGAGCCTCGAAGTCAGTGAATCCAAACCGGCTGGTAACAAATACAACAATAGCAATTGGGTGGCGGAATTACCGTTGAGTCTAGAGCAAGAATGATGCATGAAGAATTCTTTGTGCGTTGAATGCCGGCGTACTCACTGGCATAATGCCCTTGAGCGGGTGGAGGAGAAAATCAGGGCAAGGGAAGTCGTAAAACGATGAAATTTGACAGCCCACTCAGGTATCCTGGAGGTAAGGCACCGCTCGCTGCCCTTCTCTCCCAGACGATTGAACTCAACGGCTTGAGCGGTTGTTCGTATTTTGAACCATTCGCGGGAGGCGCGGGGGCTGCATTGCGTCTCCTGCGGGAAGGCGCCGCGTCAGAGATTTACCTGAACGATTTGGACCCACACATATTTTCGTTTTGGCGGGCGGTTTTATATGAATCCGAACGATTTGCCGATGCCGTCTTATCTGTTCCAGTGACACTTGCTGAATGGAGAAGGCAGCAGCAGATTTGCATCTTAGCCGACTCAACACAGCCATTCGATCTCGGGTTCGCAACATTTTACCTCAACCGCTGTAATCGATCAGGTATCATACTCGGCTCTGCCCCTATCGGAGGCTATTCTCAAGAAGGCAAGTGGAGGATGGACGCCCGCTTTTACAGGGAGACTCTCGCTGAACGGGTGTTGGCGATTGGTAGACAGCGGGAACAAATACATGTTTCTAACATGGATGCCCTTGATTTCTTGGTCACTTGCTTGCCCCCTAGGGATGAACATAAGCCGAGTTTCGCATACTTGGACCCTCCGTACCAGGAGAAGGGAAATCGACTTTATTTGAACTCTTACAGTGATGATGACCATCGGGCATTGGCTCAATACATACAGGAGCAAGACGACCTTCCGTGGGTGATTTCCTATGACGATTCAGAGCACATCCGACAATTGTATTCGACTTGCAACATTTCTAGGCTCTCGCTGAGATATAGCCTTCAGCGGAGGCGCAAAGCGCAGGAACTACTCATATGGCCCAGGCACCTGCTGCGTGGCGTTGGCGAAAACTAGCTTTCTGTTTTGGTGATAGGCAACGGGCCCCACTGAGACGAGGGAAACATGACGACTACTGAAGTGAATCAGGGTTGGATGAATGTCTCGGAACTGGTCTTTGACCGCAGAAATCCACGTCTGTTTGAATATGGTCTGGATGCTAATTCCTCTGATAACGACGTAATCGAAGTGCTATGGGAGGAAATGGACGTCCGGGAATTGGTCCTCTCTATAGAAGCTAGCGGTTTCTTTTACCACGAACCTATAGTTGTAGCGAAAGAGGACGGACAGAATATCGTCATTGAGGGCAACAGACGCCTAGCTGCGGTTAAATTGCTTCTTGAGCCTCAACTCGCTGAATCCTTGAAGTTGAATGTCCCCGCTATCTCGAAGGAGGCTAAGGAAAGTCTCCAACAATTGCCGGTCATTGTGGATACCCGAGAAACCGCTTGGCGATACCTGGGGTTTAAGCATGTGAACGGCCCCGCCAAATGGAGTAGCTTTGCTAAGTCCCAATACATTGCTGATGTTCACCGGAAATACGGAGTCCCACTAGAGGACATTGCCAGGCAGATTGGAGATACGCATCGAACCGTACAGAGGTTGTTCCGCGGCCTAATGGTTATTGAACAGGCAGAACGCGTGAACGTATTTGACAGAGAGGACCGATACAACAAGCACTTTGCTTTTTCACACCTGTATACGGGTATTGGCTATGACGGGATTGCTTCTTTTATTGGGCTGCGTCCTGAAACCGAAGAGAATGAGGAGCCAGTTCCCAGCGAAAAGAAGGACGAACTGCGCGAGCTCTGTCTGTGGTTGTATGGGAGCAAAAGAGAAAATAAACGCCCAGTGATCAGATCTCAAAACCCTGATTTAAGGGACCTTGATACGGTGGTGGCAAATGGAGAGGCGGTAGCTGCCCTTCGGGCGGGCAGAGAATTGACATTGGCGGTCGAAATAAGTAAACCCCCCTCTACAGTGTTCGAATCGTCCCTGCATGCTGCAAAGAGGGAGCTCGAAAAGGCACGGAGTTTACTGACTACTGGATATGACGGTTCAGACCAACTCCTTAGCGTTGCCGACGATGTTGCTGAGCTTGCAAATGACCTCTATGAGGAGATGTTCCAAAAGAACAGCCCCCGCAGGAACCGTCGGGCGACTAGGAGAGGCTAATGTTTCGTTGGCCCGGGGTTCCTTCCCCTCGTGCTTACATGCATGAACTCGCTGATTTCGCCGAGTTACTCTCCTGGAAGCAAGGTTCTGCTTCAGCGACCACTGTTGTGCGGGACCTAGGCAGGCTCGCAGAGAATGAATACTCAGAAGGAGTGCCGGAGGAGGAGGAGATTCCACGGGATGTTGAGGACGCGTTCCGAGAAATTGAGCGACGCATTGAGGCTAGCAACGGAGGCTACCCTTTTGAGTTCAACGCAAATGGAACTGTGCTTTATCCCATTCAATCCACTGATGATGCTAGATACCTAGCCTACAAGTACATGCTGCTGTCTACACGGATTGATATGAAGAAGAGCAAGATTCACGCAGGGCTTGACGGAACTGAACTGCTGGAACGACTTGCAGCAGTAGCGGCACGGCAATATCTCGGCGAACGCGCAGAAAGCATGATTTTTGGAACCTCCGAAGACTCCCCTGATTTTCCCGCCAAGATCAATTTACTATGCCATAGGTTGGAGGAAGGTGGCGGATTCGTGGAACGCGGTGCAAACGCCCGCCGCATGAAAGACGATAAACTAGACGTTGTTGCGTGGACACCTTTCGCCGACCGAAGGGAAGCAAAGCTCATCGCTTTTGGCCAATGCAAAACGGGTACCAACTGGATATCCCAAGTTACACAGCTTCAACCCGATAAGTTCTGTAGCAAGTGGTTTCAATCTCAGCCTGCCGTAAACCCTGTCCGAATGTTCTTTATTTCCGAAGCTCTCTCAAGTGTAGATTGGAGGAACCAATCCGTAGATGCCGGGTTGTTATTTGACCGGTGTCGGATTATAGACTACTGCGTTGGTTTAGACGGGGCTATATTGCAGAGCTTGGGAAATTGGACAACGGCCGCAGCAAAAGCAACTGGATTGCCTAGCTGATTTGCAACAACTAAGGTTTGGTGAACCCCGCCGTTCCAATTGAAAAGCCTCGGTTCTTTCCTGGTTATTGTCTCGGACCTACATCTACTTCCGTATGCTCCTCCGGATCCTTTGGTCGCTGTAACGACCTCATGACTATGAACGGGCTGTAATCCCGGGGCGTTATCACCACAGGTATTCTGGCCCTTAACCGTTTAGGCGGTGGGCCTCGCTAATCTTGGGAAGGACTATCTCACGTTTAGCATTAGCGAGGTCGGTTAGTTTGCAAACCAATCAAGCATCTGCCACTTCGCCACTATCCATTGCCCCAGTGATAGGCGAGAACGATTGACACAGCCCCGGCGATCCCCCACCATTCCAGTAAGACCTGTTAACAGGGAACGAAAATGCCAAGAACCACCAAGACCATCACCTTTTCCCTGCCGCCGGAAATGGCGGAGCGGCTGGACGAAGTGATGCAGCAGCAGGGACGGTCCCGGAGCGAGTTCCTACGGGAGGCGGTACTCCGCTACATCGAGGAATGCGAGTGGCGGCAGCTGCTCCAGTACGGAGAAGAGCGAGCCAGGGCGCAAGGTATCGGCCCCGAGGACGTGGCTGACCTGGAAGAGGAGTACCGGGCCGAGGTGGGCCAGGCCCAGGCATGAGAGTGGTCCTGGACACCAACGTGATCGTCTCCGCCCTGAACTTCCCCGGTAACGAGCGACTGGTGCTGGATTTGGCCCTGCGGGGAAGGTTCGAGTTCTACCTGTCTCGGTTCATCCTAGAGGTAGTTGCTGGGGTGCTGACGAGCAAGTTCGACTGGAACAAGGAGTGCGCGGCCCAAGTGCTCCAGGGCATTGAGAACGCCGCCACCGTCATTGAACCACCGAGGCTCCCTGAACTGATTGCGGACGGCCACGCCAACAGCCGCATTCTTGAGTGCGCGGTGGCCGCCAACGCCGACTACCTGATCACCGGAGACCGGCGGCATCTGCTGCCCATCGGGGAGCACCAGGGCGTCGTAATCGTCAACGCTCCCCGCTTCCTTTCCGGGCTGGAGCAGGTCCGATAGGCGGAGGGAAGACCCCACTCCACAACTGCCGGCAGTGACTATGCGCTGTAGAATGGGACAGATGGAGGGGGATTCATCAGGAGGAATGGCAGTGGGAAGGTTCAACTGGGACTGGAGCGGGGATGGACCGCCCGACGACGCCTATTCACGGGTGACGGAACCGGAACGGTTCGCTCCGTTGCACGGCTGGGCCCTTGAGGCCGTTGCACGGCTGCAAAGGGAGTATGAGGTCACGCTGCACGAAGACGGGGTAGCGGACGCCGACCTGGAACGCTCCCCGCTATCCAGACCATTGATGAAACTCACCCCAACACAGCAATCCTCTGCGCCCATCACCATTGCTTTCACCGACTTCCCGGCCCTTGGCGTCCGGGCGGGCCGCTGGCTCACCGACTGGTTCCCATCCTGCGGTTGCGACGCCTGCGACGAAATGCCAGAGGACGCATTCGAGGGTTTTACGGAGCTATTGTGCGATGTGGTGGTAGGCAGGTTTCGGGAATCCCTGTGCCTGGAACCCGGAGGCGACGGATGGAGAAGCAGGGAATTATGGGGCGGCGAACGCCGCAGGTCGGGGAGGTCGCGGGTGTCCCGTGGCAAAGCGGTCCAAATTCTGGACGGCGAGACGGAAATTGCGCTGGAGTGGATGCCCTGGCAACCAAGAGCGGACGATACGTTGCCCCAATAGGCTCAGGGAGTTTCAAGTCTCCACACAGTCAGCTTACCGGTCCCGAAGGCGTGATCGGGCCGTTCTCTGGTCATCCGGGCCGGATACACCGACGCTGGAAGCGTGGGCCAGAGTCTTCCGGGGCATTGACCTCCCTCATCGGGGCAGCAGGTTTCTCAAATTGAAGGCGGCGCTGACAGGGTTCCGTTCTGTTTCAGGGAAGGCCAAATACTCTTAGAGCAAACGGGATTGGCTAAGGTATCGGGCGAGGTGGATTGGGGGTAGAGTGATGCAGGACCAATGGTCATCAAGGCTTTTTCGGAGAGCCAGAGAAAATGGGCAGATGACGATACTGGTGTGCGGTGACGTTGGCAACCGGAATCTGTACTGCGAAATAATAGCTGGTCACCTAACCGGTAATGAGATGAATAGGAGGGCATCTGGTGGATAACCTTGATGACCTGAAGCTGGAAATTGAAAGTCAGATACGGCATGAGCTTAATGCCGGTTCAGAAGAAGCAACGACGATTCTCCTCCGGCCAGACGTACTGTCAATCCTCAAGCTATTTTCTGACAGCGTACAGGACGACCCTATAGGATTGTTCTGGAACCTGTATGAGCCAACATCCAGCCCCTCGAAAGAATGGGACGCTCTGATTCTGAAGGTCCTGGAGTTCTTTTACCGGAACCACCAAGTTCCTTACGAACCCGATGGCGAATCGCTAAACGAGAACGACGTCCAGTATTCCTTGGATGCGGAACGCCTGATAATCCCTAAAAGGGTCAAGGCCCTGGTGACCTTTCTCCACGTTGCCGCTGCTCGGGGTTTCAGAATCAAACAGAGCCAGGGTGGGCAATTGTCGGAGGAAGCCATCAATTGTTTCAATGAAGTTGTCCGCACCAATCAACGCTTGTATCAGGCCGGACTTGGGGACCTGCTTGATCGTGATAGCTCCCTGATGTTCCTGCTGTCCGCAGACGCTGTTTCCGCCAAAGCGAGTGTGGAAATAGCCCGGGTTCGCTTGGCAGAAGGCAATTACGAAGAGGCTCTGGGGTGTATGGCCAGTGCGGCTTTCGAGTCTCACTATGCGGTGGAAAGGTACGCCGAGCAAGGAGATGATACTGATTACCGAAACGAATCCAACCCCGTTCCCATAGCGCCGTCGTGCTCGATCACAGACCATATGGTTCGCAAGGGCTTGGACAACACTTCTCCCGTTGAAATAGCCTCCGTTTTTCTGAAGCTCAAGGGATACGGTCAAGCCGCTCGTTGGTTGCAGGTAGTCAAGGACTGTGAGCACTTGTTCTACTCTTTCTACATTTTTGGGGCAGAGGAAAACAGCTATACGCGATTCCAGGGTGGAGAATCTGAACACATCACAGAATGGATTGCAAAACAGCCGGAGTGGGTCGGGAGTGAGTTGGGAGAATCCTTATCGTGGGGGGAGTTTTGGCACGGCGCCAAGGCTTGGGCTGCCGCCCAACTCAGTCCCAGCGAATATCGAGAAATGCGCCAAGCGGATGAGGAAGGTGCAGCTGAGAGCAGGCTGAAAGCTTATTTCTTCAACGAGTCCTGGGCCAGTCTATCTGAGCGCTGTAAAGAGCGACTCATTGACGCGGACAGAATTTGGAACTCCCCAGGCAATGCCTCATGGGAAGCCGTGCTTAACGATTTGCGGATTGCAGCCGAGGAAGTGTGCCAACAATTCTTATGGCGACAATTGTTGAGCAATAGAGGCGTAAGTCCAGCTCTGCTCAGTTTGCTGAAAAAGGGAATTGATGTTGATGGCAGGCCAGGCGTTAACGAGTGTATCCAGATTTGCCGGCACCCTGAGTTCAAGCAGCATCTGACTCAACTGAGAGTTGACCATGTTGATAGGGAATTCCTGACCAACCAATTGCCAGCGGCAATGCTCCGGTTGCGCGACAATCGGAACCGAGCGGAACACGAAGCTGGAGATCCCTGGCATCGGGGACAAGTGCGCCCTATTGTTGATGAGTTCCTGGGGATTGGTCAAATCGGGATTCTTCCGCGACTGGTCCGAATTGGCCTGAAGTTGCAGAGAATCGTCCCATCACCTTCGGAAGAATAACGCCATTCGCGGATAGTAACTTCCCCAATGACCTGAGATGGAAGAGTCAAGAATGAGTCCGATAGGGTTCCGTTTGCTCGTAGGCATTTGGCTTCCATCCGGCATTGGGCATACGCTGAAGCAGGATTGAACCGCTGACAGTTGCTCATTGACAATCAACAGCCGGATGCCTGATGATAGCTAGTAAGACTCAGTAAGTATAACCAACAAGAAAGAGGCACACAGATGAAAAAGCAGCAGTTCCAACCCCTGACCCCGGCGGCCCTCTACGCCCGGGTCT
>JAPPJA010000151.1 GCA_028874675.1 Chloroflexota bacterium | reverse complement strand
TGAGCCGACAGGTGCGTCAAATAGTGGACCACGCCGGGCTGCCCTACGTGCAAATGGTCGCGAGCGGCGGGCTGGACGAGTATGAAATTGATAACCTGGTCCAGTCGGGAGCCCCCATAGACATTTTCGGCGTTGGCACCAGGGTTGGTACTTCCGCCGATGCCCCCTACACCGACATGTCCTACAAGCTGTCCTGCTACGACGGCCGGCCGGTTATGAAACTCAGCACTGACAAGATATCGCCCCCCGGCGTCAAGCAGGTTTACCGGCTGAGGGATGGAAATGGCTGTTTCGAAAGGGATGTGGTCAGCCTGCAGGATGAGCAGCTGCCTGCCGGGGAGCGGCTTCTGGAAACGGTTATGGAGGCAGGGAAGAAGACGCGGCCCGAACCCGCCCTTTCCGAGATGCGCGACCGGTTCACCGCCGACTTTGCCCGCCTGGAAGACCACTTCAAGCAGATAGTAAGTCCTCCCCGCTATCCGGTTACCCTGAGCCCGGCCCTGCAGCGCCTGACCAGCCAGGTCCAGGGCAGCCTCATGGAACAGCAGGGAGTCGCTGAAAACTGAAGCAACGCAAGTGAGCCGGCCCGCGACCGGTCAAGCCGGCAAGGAGAAACTGAATGAAGACGGCCGTCTGTGTCAAATACGTCCCCGTCGTCTCTCGAATAACCTTCGACTACGAAAAGAAGACCATCGTAAGGGACGGTGTTCCCTCCGAAGTAAACCCCTTTGACGTCCTGGGCCTGGTCCGCGCCGTAGAGTTGAAATCAGGTCCGGGGGACGAGGTGGTTGCCGTATCCATGGGCCCACCCCAGGCCCGGGACGGCCTGGTAACCTGCATGGCCCTGGGCGCAGACCGCAGCATTCTGCTGACCGACCGGGCCCTGGCCGGTTCTGACACCCTGGCCACCGCCCGCGCCCTGGGCCTGGCGCTGCAGCGGGAGCAGCCCGACCTTATCGTCTGCGGCCGCAACAGCAGCGACGCGGAAACCGGGCAGGTGGGACCGGAACTGGCCGAACTATTGGGATTGCCCCATATCAGCCAGGTGAGGAAGCTGGACTACCACCCAGACTCCAACACAGTGGTAGCGGAGCGCATCACCGACGAGGGCTACCAGGTGATCGAGTGTCCCCTGCCGGCGGTGGTCTGCGTCACCGAGGGCGTGGCCGCCGAAACCTTCGCCAACCGGCAGCAAATGGCCGAGGCCCAGGAAAAGCCCGTTGAAGAACTGACCTGCAGCCAGTTGACCGAGGATTTGTCCCAGTTCGGCCTGGAAGGTTCCCCCACCTGGGTTGAAGACATCCGCCTCGTAGAGCCCACCCGCCAGGGCATCATGATTGAAGAACAGAACCCGGAGGATGCCGCCCAGCAGGTAGTCCGGTTGCTGCTGGAAGGGCTGGAATCCGCCGAAGCTCCGGCCGCCGACCAACCATCGTCGTATGACACCTCCCGTTATCCGGAGGAGAAGGGCCGGGCCATCTGGGTGGTGGCGGAAACTGCCCAGTCAGGCCTCAGGCGGGTAACCCTGGAGTTGCTGGGCAAGGCCCGCCAGTTGACCGAGACCACCCGCAGCCAGGTGGTGGCGGTCCTCATCGGCGACGGGGATGCAGACACGGTTGAAACCCTGGCCGCTTACGGCGCCGACCGGGTCCTCACCCTGGACAACTCCGGCCTGGGCCCTGTGTGCGGTCGGGGCGTAGCCAATGCCCTGGCCGGCACTCTGGACGCCGAGCGTCCCTATGCCGTGCTATTTGCCGCCACCGCCGACGGTCGCGACCTGGCTTCCCGCATCGCCGCCCGCCTGGGCCTGGGGCTCACCGGGGACGCCATCGACCTGGAGATTGACGCCGATGGAAGGCTGGTGCAGCTCAAGCCGGCCCTGGGCGGCAACGTCATTGCGCCCATCCTGTCCAAAACGCTGCCGAACCTGGTAACGCTGCGCCCCGGGCTGTTGACTCCCATCCAGCCGGAAACACACGCCTCCGCCGTAGTGGAGGAACTGGCAGCCGTGTCCTTTGAGGGAGACGACATCACCGTCCTTGAAACTCACTTTGAAGACGACCCGGGCGGCATCGCCCTGGCCCAGGCCGAGGTTGTGCTGGGCGCCGGCATGGGCATCGGTGGCCCGGAAAACCTGCCCAGGGTCCGCTCCCTGGCAGCCGAGATTGGCGCCACCGTGGCCACCACCCGCAACGTGGTGCATGCGGGCTGGCTTCCCCACCAGGTGCAGGTGGGCATCAGCGGCCGCACCATCGCCCCGCGGGTTTACCTGGCCGTGGGCATTCGCGGCGTGTTCGACCACACGGTGGGCATTCAGAAAGCCGGCGTCATCATCGCCCTGAACAGCAACCGGCGCCATCCCATATTCAAGGCAGCGGACGTTGGTATCGTTGGCGACTGGGAAGAGTACCTTCCTGCCCTGGTAGCGGCCATCAAACCGGTGCTGGCAGAGTCCCTTTAGCCCGGGCGCAGGCATGAGTCCGGAAGCCTCAGCACAAGGATGATACATGCCATCCCCTCGGCTAGGTCCTGCAGGGCAAGAGCTCGGAGCCTGTGAGATTTTCCTGTAGGCCTGCCCCATCACAACGGCTCTGGCCGGAAATCAGTTTCTAGGCGCCAGCCTGGCCCGCCCGGGTCTGAACGGTTAGCCGCTCCGGCATTTGGATGACACTCCCATACCGGCGTACTATAATGGCCTCGGTTGGCGGGTTTGACGGAGCTTCCCAACCCCAATGTTGCTGCAACGGCGACCGCGACTCCAAAGCCGTGGTCCAAAGAGGTTAGAGATGGATTTTGCATACACCCCGGAACAGGAAGCCCTCAGGGACAATGTTCGCACCTTTATCCAGGAAAACGTGACCGACGAGGTCCGGCAGGAAATTGAAGACCTGGGCATAAGGCGTCGGGGCCCCAGGGTGCGCGAGCTTTACGCCAAGCTGGGCGAAAGAGGGTGGGTTGGCATCAGCTGGCCCAGGGAGTACGGCGGTCAGGACGGCAGCCGCATCGACCAGTACATTGTTGAGGAAGAGTTTGCCCGCGCCGGCATCACCGTCGGCGGCGCCGGCAGCGGCGCGCCGGCCATCCTCGCCGCCGGCACCGAGGAACAGAAGAAGTACTTCCTCCCCGGCCTGATAAATGGCGAAATCTCCTTTGCGCTGGGCTTCACCGAACCCCAGGCCGGCGCCGACCTGGCCAGCCTCCAGTGCCGAGCCGTCCGCGACGGCGACGAGTACGTCATCAATGGCCAGAAGATGTTCACCACCGCCGCACACTATGCCAGCCACATCTACCTGATGGCCCGCACCGACCCGGAAGCCCCCAAGCACCGCGGGATTTCCATTTTCCTCATCCCCATGGACACGGAGGGAATTACGGTGCGTCCCCTGTGGACCATCCAGAACGAACCCCAGGCTCCGGCCGGAACCACTTACGGCGACGCCCGAACCAACGAGGTCTTTTTCGAGGACGTTCGCGTGCCCACATCCTGCCTGCTGGGCGAAGAAAACATGGGCTGGTACGTGGGGGCCATGGGCCTGAACCTGGACCGGGTTGGCGCCAGCCGCTACCTGATCTCCGTCCAGCGGGACGAGGACATTGTCAATTATGTCAAGGAAAACGACCTGGGCGGCATGAACCTGGCCGAGGACACTTCGGTGCGGGACCGCATTGCCGAGCTTTGGATTGAGGCCCAGGTGTGCCGCCTGATGACCATGCGCAGCATGTCGCTGGTGGAAAAGGGCGGCAACTTTACCTACGAGGGTTCCGCCGAGAAGGTGTTCGCCCCGGAACACGGCGTCCGCACTACCGAGACCATCGCCCAGATTCTGGGCCCCTACGCTCAGCTGTTGAACGGCTCCGAAGACGCCGTGGAAGAGGGCGTCTTCGCCCACAACCTGATGGGTTCCTTCCAGTCCGGCATCAATCACGGCAGTACCCAGGTTATGCGCGACCAGATTGCCCGGCGCGGCCTGGGCATGCCCCGAAACTGAATTCCAGCCCGGCAGAAAGGCTGACTATCAAGGACACATATGGACGTACTGCCTAACGAAGAAGAACAAATGGTGAAAAACCTGGCAAGGGAATTTCTGGAGGCGGAATGCCCGCCCCGGCTGGCCAGGGATATGGAAAAGGACGACCTGGGCTATCCGCCGGAATTGTGGAAGCAGCTTGCCGACCTGGGCTGGCTGGGCATTTCCCTTCCCGAGAGTTACGGCGGGCAGGGCCTGCCCCTGACCTACCTGGGACTGATTACCGAGGAACTGGGCCGCGCCATTGCGCCCGTGCCTTTCCACTCCACCATGGTAGCCGCCCTCACCATCGCCGAGGCGGGCAGCGACGCGCAGAAGCAGGACCTCCTGCCCCGGGTCGGGCGAGGGGACCTGGTCCTGACCTGGGCTTACTCCGAGGAGAATCCCCGGTTGCTTCCCGAAACGGTCCAGTGCCAGGCAGTGGAAGACGGCGACAACTTCGTCCTGACCGGCACCAAAATGTTCGTGGACAACTTTGTGGCCGCCGAGAAGTGCCTGGTGGCCTGCCGCACCGCGCCCGCATCGGGCGACGGAGCCGGCATTTCCCTCCTGCTGGTGGACGCGGGCAGCACCGGCGTCAGCCAGATTCCCTTGACCACCCTGGCCAAGGACAAGCAGAGCAAGGTCATCTTCGACGGCGTTCGCGTCCCCAGGTCCAATCTTGTCGGGGAACTTCACCAGGGCTGGCCCATTGCCCAGGAGATGCTTGACCGCGGCACTGCCCTTCTTTGCGCCCAGATGGTCGGCGCCGCCAGAAAAGATGCGGAGATGGGCATAGATTACGCCAAGAACCGGGTGGCCTTTGGTCGGCCCATCGCCGCCTTCCAGTCCATCCAGCACATATGCGCCGATATGATCCTCTGGGTGGACGGTGGCCAGCTTCTGACCTACGAGGCCCTCTGGAAGATGGACCAGGGCCTTCCCGCATCCATGGAAGTCTCCCAGGCCAAGTCCTTCTGCAACGACAAGTGCGAGGCCGTGGTCCGTTCATCGCAGGTATTGCATGGCGGAATGGGCTTCATGATGGAATTCGACCTGCACCTGTGGTACCGGCGGGTTACCGCCTGGACCATGCGCCTGGGTACCAGCTTCGAGCACCGGTCGCGAATAGCTCGAGGTTTGCTTGACCAGCCCGGCCGCGTGCGCCTGGGAATGAACCTGGAAGTACCCGCCTGAGTCTCGAGATTCCGCGCTCCCGTGCACCGTTAGCATTACTCAGGAGTATTAGAAAATGGCAAAAGACCCGGTATGCGGCAAGGAAATTGACGAGGCCGAAGCTCGAGCCCAGACGGGCCAGACGATGCACGGCGCCTCCGAGGTTGACCCACAACAGGGAACGCGCAGCTTCCACAACGGCCAGTGGTTCTATTTCTGCGGCCTGGATTGCCGCACCAAGTTCCTGGCCACCCCGGCAGCCTACCTGGAGCAATAGGTTCTTCCCCGGCTGGGTGAGGACCGGCGGCCGGGGCTCCGGAGCTAAACGCCGCCGTTCATCCCAGTGGCCCCTGGGGCCGGTTTCTGAATTCCGGAAGAGTGAGGTGCCCGAGATGCACGTCGGACTGGTAATGGAATGCGATTACCGAATGGGGGTAACCCAGGAGGAGGCCTTTGACGAGGCCCTGGCCATGGCCGACACCGCCGACCAGTATGGACTGGATGGCGTCTGGCTGGCCGAAAGACACTTTGCGGCGCCGCGCCGGCCCGGCGACCCTATGGGCGCCGGCATACCCTCGGTAGTTTCCGTTCCCCTGGTTATGGCCAGCGCCATCGCCGGCAGGACCAGCAGGGTCCGCATTGGTACAGGCGTGAGCGTCCTGCCCCTGTGCCACCCGGTTCGGCTGGCCGAGGAGGCCGCCACCGTGGACCAGGTCAGTCGCGGACGCCTGGAGTTCGGCGTGGGCCGGAGCGGGTTCCCCCGTTCCTATGACGGTTACGGCGTTCCCTACGCGGAGAGTCGCGCCCGTTTCCAGGAGTCGCTGGATATCATCCTCAAGGCCTGGTCCGAGGACCGGTTCTCCTACGAGGGCGAGTTTTACCAGTTCAACGACCTATGCGTTCTTCCCAAGCCGTATCAGAAACCCTACCCTCCAATCCGTATCGCCGCCACCACCAGGGACACCTTCCCGCAGGTTGGCCGCAGCGGGCACAACGTAATCTCCGGCCTGCGCGGCTTCGACGTCAACGAGGTGGAAGAGCACATGGAAATGTTCCACCAGGGCAGGGAGGAAGCCGGGCACGAGGGCAGGGGCGAAGTCTTTCTCCGAGTCCCCATTTATGTCGCGGAAACCGACGACCTGGGTCGCGCAGTGCCGGAGGAAAGCACCATGCGTTCCTACCGGCGGCTGGGCGGGCTCTTCGGCACCTCCGCCGGGCAGGCCGGCACGACCCTTTCCGAGGAACGGCGGGAGCGGGCGGAACGGCTGGCCAACGTTACCTACGATGACCTGTTGAAAGACCGCCTGGCCTACGGGAGCCCCGACACCGTTGTGGAAAAGCTTTGCCAGTTGCGTGACCGCCTGGGTCTGGACGGAATAATCATGGAGCCAAACGTGGGTGGCGGCCTCACGGTAGAACAGGTCCTCAACTCGGTCAGGCTTTACGCCCAGGAAGTTGCGCCCCGCATGCGCGAACCATCGTAAACAGCGCCCTTCAACTCCCGTAACACCATAAAAATGGGCGGACTGCTTGTCCGCCCCTCTCTTTTGGCCTTGCCTTCCCTTTGGCCTTGGGGGAACCCCTTTCGCGAGTCCCATAGCAGGCCGGGTGCGCCGCGAGAAACCCGCCCCGATTCCCGCCTACCCCTCCGGTGCAATGCCCTCAAAAAAGTCCGGCGGCACCGATTCACCGCTTTTGACCAGCGGCCAGCCCCTTATGTAGTATTCCCGCCCCAGAATCAGGTTGGCCGCCTCGCGGGGCACCCGGTCGTAGGGCCAGTCAGGAGCTACCTGGGTTCGGTGGCTGAGAATGCAGCCCATCTTCACTTCCATCTGGTCCGCCACATCCATCTCCAGGTGAATGGACTCGGGCGGGGCGCCGTCGCTGATCCGGTTAGGGTCCGGCAGCGGAAAGTCGATGCCATGGGAGCGAAGGGTCTGGGCCCACTCCATCCTGAACCCCCGGGGCCGGGCGCTGTAAAAGATGCGCTGGGGTTCATACGGCCTCACGCCGTTTACCAGGTGCTGGGGATATGCATCGGGATTTGGGGCCCGCTTGAATGCCTCGGTCGCATACTTGTGGATGGCGATGTGGTCGGGGTGACCATAGAGACCGTCGGGATCGAAGGTCAGCACCACCTGCGGCCTGAACCTTCGAATTTCCTCCACCAGCCGCTCTATGACAACTTCCGAGGGAGCGTTTACGAAGGCCCGCTGGTGCTCGTTGGGAGGCGTTCCCGCCATCCCCGAGTCCCGGTAGTGCAGAACAATATGGTCGTCCAGGCCCAGTATCCGGACGGCCCTGGCCAGCTCCACCCGGCGCACCGACCCCAGGGTTTCACGGGTGGCGACCCCGTCCTGCCGAATTTCGCCCTCCTCGCCAAGAGTAGCCGTAATGAGCCTCACCCGCACTCCACGGGCTGCGTGGGCGGCCAGGGCCCCTCCAACGGGAAATGCCTCATCATCGGGATGAGCGAAACATGCCAAAAGGCGATGACCGGCCATAACTGGATTACCTCCCCTTGCTGCGAAAAAAGGAGCCGTGTGAATGTTCCTGGAGTGATTCTATCAAATGACCAAAGGGCGAAGCAGGAAGCGAGTGCACGGGCTCAAGGCAATGGCGCTTAAATTGAATGTCATGCTGAGCCCTTCGGCAAGCTCAGGGCGACATGACCTTAGCCTGATGAGTTTCTGCCCCCTGTAGCCTGAATCTATAACGCCATTGCCCTGCGCCGGCGCTATTCTCGCGCCTGGATCTGGGTCGGCAGGTATTGCTCCCAATCGGGAATCTGCCTCTCTCGGGGTGAGGGAAGCAGGGCGGAAGAAAGCAGCCCCATCGCGCTGAAAACCAGGGACATCAGTATGGGCGCCAGGTAGGTCCCCGTCAGGTCCCACACAACTCCCGCGCAGACGGGGGCAATTCCCATTCCCAGTCCATTCCCCAGGTTCTGCCACCCAAAAAGGCTGCCCTGGGGAACGTTTCCGTAATACTGGCGGTTGGCGATGGGGAACGTAGGTACTTCGCAGCCCTGTCCAATACCAAAGAGAATGGCAAACAGGTAGAAGGCCCATGCATCGTGGGAGAACAGAATTATGAACATGGGAAAGACCTGCAGGGACATTCCCACGATCCACACCGTTCTGCAGCCTACCCGCTCTGCCACCACGGGGATAACGCCCCGCGTTACAACCCCGGCGCCCTGCTGCGCCGCCAGCACCCCGGCGGCAACACCCAGCGACAACCCCCGGTCCACGGCAATGGCCACCAGCAGCACGTTGATGATGTTGTGGCCCATGCATCCCCAGTAGTGGATGCCAATCAGGTTCCAGAAGGTGACGGTGCGTCTGGCCCGCTGGATAAAGACCCTGGCCCGTATCTTGGCAGCCTCGTCCCTTCGCGGGACCTGGACCGGCTCGTCCTCGGACACCCCCAGGGGCCGCAGCCCGATATCGGCGGGTACGTTGTGGAAGAACCTGACCATCAACAGCAGGATGGCGCCGCCGGTTATGCCCGGGAGCCAGAACACCCACTTCATCCCCAGAGTATCGAAGGCCACGCCAATCAAGAGAAGGAGCACGATGGTGCCGAATCCCTGGAAGGACCATACAATCCCCATGGCGGCTCCCAGGTGCCTCCGGAACCACAGGCTGACCCCGGAGACGGGCAAGACCGTGAAAATAGCGGTCGAAACGCCGATAACCACGCCGAAGAAGAGGTAGAACTGCCAGAGGTCGGTCATGATGCCCGTGACCATCATCCCGACAATGAAGAGGATGGCGCCCAGCAGCAGAAGCGGGCGCGCGCCGTACCGGTCGCCCAGCCAGCCCACGTAGGGGCTCACCAGCCCCAGTACAATCCACTGCAGGCTGAACGCCAGGCTGATGGACCCGTAATTCCACCCGAACCCATTGACGGGATCGCTCAGGTGCGGGACCAGGGCGGCGGCCGCAAACCTCATGGACGAAGTAATGAAGCCCATGGACGCGGCTATGCCCACAATTACCCAAGCGTAGTGCAGCCGCTTGCCAAGCATAGTCATGAGAGCAACTCGGCCGGTTCTGCACGCTGGGATCTATCTAATCGAAGCAAGAACTCCTTGCCAGGCAAGAATTCAGGAGCAGATGGGAAGCACCCCACAATGCGGAAACTACTCGTCGGGAGGCAGGTAGGCGTTGGGAACTACCGCGCTGCCCTGCCCGGCGCCCGTGGTGTCTCCCCGCTGGTTTTCGGCCTTTATCTCCACCGACACCCGGCTGCCGTTGACTTCCCTGGTGACGCCGGTAATCTTTCCGGTGAAAGTTATCGTGTCCCCGGGGCGCACGGGCCTCAGGAAGCGCAAATCCACGGTACCGGTGTGATTATAAACATCGCTGCCAAAAAACCTGCGCAGCAATTCTATGGCGAAGGACAGGGACATCCTGCCCGACGCCACCGTTCCCTCGGTGCCCAGCGTTTCCCGGGCCGTCTCTTCGTCGGTGAACTGGGATGGCCCCGAGTCTCCCGCGCTGCCCTCAAACAGGTTGATGGCCTCCTGGGTCATCTCCTTCACCAGGGGCGGCAGTTCATCATCTACGGCGTAGGAACGGTTCAGCCCCCCCATTTCCTGCCCACCTCCGTCGGCTGCTTCAGCTCGTGGGTAATTACCCGGTCAATCAGCCTCCCGTCCTCGTCCACCGACACCGCCTCAGTGACAATGTAATTTTTGCCACGCCGCAGGTATTTGTCCGCAATCCAGGCGCGTACCGTTATTCGTTTGCCGGGAACGGGGGGATTGTAGCAATAGAAGGCGCACCGGGCGTTCACCGAGCCTGCGTCCCGATACCGCGCGTTGTATTGTTTCACATCCACCTTGTGGGAGATGGTGGGAAAGCTGGCCTCCGAGTCCATTACCCCCTGGCGATAGGTGTCAATCATATCCTGGGTAAGCACATACTCGTAGGAGTCGAAGGTCTCGCCAACCTCCAGCGCGTTCCAGTCCAGCAGAATTTTGTCATCCGCTTCAACCATAGCTGGCCTTCCTCTTCAGGAGAAATTAACAATGTCCTTTCCGAAATTGCCCCTTGCCCGTTATCCCAGGGAGCAACCTGGCACAAATCTACACTGGCCAGGTTCCCTGCGTCAATCAACCTGAATTTCCCGGTTGTGTCTCACCGCCGTCGGAGAGGGGGTCCGGCCGCCAGGGTTGCAAGCGGCCAGCGTACAGCCATTGCCGCCGCGGATTCGCAAATTAACCCTGGGCCCGGCCCGGTCCAGATAACCTTCCCAGGAATGGGCACGACAGCCTGTCAGGAATTACAGGAACCTAGATAGGACCAGCCTGGAAGATTTCCTGAAGCGGCGGATCGGAAATGACTGTCATCGCAGCCCCAGCAAAATGTGTGCCACACGTTACCTGCAGCCAAGTGCTGCAATTTGGCGCAACCTCTTCACGGTGGACTCCCCGGGAAGGCTGCCGTTAATTATGTCGAGATAGTCTCCATCCAGTTAACGGTCCGGGCCATTGACCTTACTGGCCGCCAAGAAACGTCCACCGGGCCTCCAGCCCCAGTGAGTAGGACGTGGCGTAGTCAGGGCAGGGAATCTGGAATGACCGGAATGCCACTGTATCCCGGCCCGGCAGGCCTCCCGGCAGGGGACCGGTCAGGTCGGTATCCACCAGGATTATCTGGGTATTGCTGGGAAGGAAGTTCAACTCCTCCGGAATCGGGCCGGTGAGCCCGGTGTAGGAAAAGTCCAGGTATTGCAAGCTGGTGAGGTTCCCCAGTTCGCCGGGTATGGCACCGGTCAACTGGTTCACGTCAAGCTGCAGGTAGCCGAAATTAGTCAGGTTGCCCAGCTCTGGCGGCACTTCACCGGATATGTGGTTGTAGCCCAGGTCCAGCTCTTCCAGGTTGTGCAATCCACCCAAAGCCGGCGGCAGGGGCCCGGCCAGTTCGTTGGAATCCATCCTCAAGTGGACCAGGCTCTCGAGGAATTCCTTTCCTCCCTCATTTGTCCAGTCAGGGCCAAAGCGATAGTGGTGGGCGATTTCGTGGTACACCACATCCGCCCGGCTCTCATCCGTGACGATTATGAACTCCCCGGCCTACGACCCTTCGGGGTCTGTGTAGGAAACGAAGTCAGGTTCAATAGGGCTGATTGCCTGCCAGGGCTGCTCCTTGAATCCTGACATGACCGTAATGGAGGTGCGCATCCCCTGGAAAACACTGTCGCCGATAGGGCCCAGGGTCACCCGCTTAACGGCGAACAGGATTACATCGCCCAAGGGCATGGACAGCACTTCGGAGCG
This sequence comes from Chloroflexota bacterium, assembly GCA_028874675.1. GTDB lineage: Bacteria > Chloroflexota > Dehalococcoidia > Lucifugimonadales > UBA3495 > Bin22. The sequence goes on along the minus strand of JAPPJA010000151.1, from coordinate 1,259 downwards.
TACCTGGAGGTTCTCGCCGGCAAGCTCCCAGAACTGACCTACGTTCCCGCACCCTGCCCCGGAGACGACGATGACGGCCGCTTCCTCCAGGCTAAGCCCATCCTGGAACCACGCCTGGCCGATGAGGTGGTCCATGTTCCTGGTGTCGTGTTTGGCCAGGAAGCCCATGATGGTGAAGGCCCTGGCCTTGAAATTCACAACCTCGTCTGAAAGCCAGGGGAGATCCGCCAGGCGATTAGCCAGTTCAAGGTCCTCTTCCGCAATTTCAGCCAGGACAACGCAACGACCCTTTGGGCCAGGGCCGGGTCCTTTCGCGCTATTTCTTCCATTCGCGGCAGCGCCAGCCGTTCCTCCAGCGTCACCTCATCGGCAACCCAGAAAGGAAGTTGTTGGGTGAGGGCAATCGCGCCTTAACTGCGGAGGACCTTCGGCTAGTAATCTACGCTCCAACCGGCTTGCAGACGTTTACCTTGTAAGGCAACCTTCGGGCCGGTTCCCCGTTTGAGCATATTGTGGGACATTTTTCGGAGGGTGGAGATGTTTCGCGGGCCCCAGTCCTTGCGCACCCGACGTTGGTCCTCTCTGAAGGCGCTGGGCTCGCTTGCACCCATTAAGGCGCGATTGCCCCGAACAACCAACCCGGGAGAGCGTTCAGCCCTTTTCACTCTGCTATACTTTGAGCGGACCGAGTTCAAAGCGCAAAGAACTCTTGCCCAGCACTCTTGGATGGCGGTTATGAGCCTCCTGACTTACACCAAGGGTATCCTTCGATGTTGTACCCAGTTGCTTGTTGCAGTCCTGCTGGGGGCTGCCATGAGTATGGCTTCTTTTGTTCCGGTCCCCGGACCGTCGGAGCAGGCCGTTCTCCTTCCACGCACAGTTTCCGCCAGCTATCAGTTCGATGACCTCCTTACGGGCGATGACGACCCGGACACGCCCACTCCCACCGACAATGACGGCACCGACAGCGATGGCATCGACACACCCACTCCCACCGACAATGACGGCACCGACAGCGACGGCATCGACACGCCTGCCCCTGGCAACGTAGTAGAGACAGATAACGATGGTGTAGATACCCCGGAGACTGACAATGATGGGGTGGATACCCCTACTCCTACTGACAACGACGGCACGGACAGCGATGGCGTAGATACCCCCACGCCGGATACCCCAACGCCGGATACGCCAACGCCGGTGACGGCAACCCAGCAACGAGCAAACCAGCAAAGCACAAAGCACGAATGCCCAAAACAGCA
>JAPPJA010000187.1 GCA_028874675.1 Chloroflexota bacterium | reverse complement strand
GGTCAGGCGCCAGCAAGTCCGGGTACAGTTCCGGCTCAATTCCCAGGGCTTCTTCTCTTGCCTCGGCTGCCACGAAAAGCGAACCCGTAACCAGGATCAGGTCGTTGGGGCCGGCTTCACCCCTGGCAAGCTCCAAAGCCTGGGACACGGTGTCCGATTGACCAGTGCGTTGGATCCCCGCCTGGCGCATCAAATCCGCCAGCGATTTGGGCGCCATCGAACGGGGATGCCGGGACCGGGTTGCGATCACCATGTCCGCCTCCGGACTCAATGCTTCGGCCATTCCACCTACGCTCTTGTCCCTGGAAAAGCCTGCCACTACCAGCAGCCGGTCATACTGGAAATAACGGCGCAGCGAGTGCAGCATAGTCTCCATGGAATAAACGTTGTGGGCTCCATCAGACACCATCCACGGGCGCCGGTCCAGTACTTCCAGGCGGCAAGGCCAGCTGACCTGGGCCAACCCTTTCCGGATGCTGCGATCCGAAATTTGCCAGCCCTTGCCTATGAGAACTTCGGCAATACCCACGGCTGTCGCGGCATTTTCCAGTTGGTGGCTTCCCAGCAGAGGTATCTTGACACAATAGTTGTCCAGCCTGCCGTGAATCAGAGCGGATTGCCCGTTGGCATCTGCCTCTATCAATTCCCAGGTCAGGTCCTCGCCCACTTGTACCACCGGCGCCCCCTTCTCTTTGGCGGCATCCAATACCACCGCCAGCGCTTCGGGCCGCTGAGGACCGACAACCGCCGGTATTCCCTGCTTCAGAATGCCGGCTTTCTCGCCCGCGATTTCTTCCAGCGTGTCTCCCAGGATAGCCATATGGTCCATGCTGATGGACGTTATCGCACAAACTTCGGGTTGCACTACATTGGTGGCATCCAGTCTGCCGCCCAGGCCTACTTCTACGGTCTGCAACTCCACCCGCTCCCTGGCAAAGCACTGGAAAGCCATGGCCGTCATGAACTCAAACAGCGTCACCGCCCCCAGGTCGGTTTCCTGTTCCAGCCTGCCTGCAACAGGCGCCAGCAGGGCCACGAGTTCGGCAAAGCGCCCCTCATCCACAGGGGCTCCATCCAGGCGGATGCGTTCCCGAAAGGTGTGCAGGTGAGGCGACGAATAGAAACCAGTACGGTAGCCGGAAGCGGCAGCTATCGCATCGACCATCGCCGCCGTAGAACCCTTTCCCTTGGTCCCTGCGATGTGGACCGCGGGTGTCGCCAGGTGAGGGTTGCCCAGCGACTCCAGGAACCCGGTCACACGGCGCAAATCGTAAATCCGCTTCTGGCGCGGAAGGAAGGGAGTTTGCCTTTCGTGGTCCACCAGGGCCAGCAAATAAGCAACAGCCTCTCCATAGTCCGCAATGGATGGCAAAGCTTTCACCGGCCTAGTGGTCCCTAATGTGAGAAGGCATGTTACCCATGTTTATCTTCAAAGCATCTCTGAAAGTTACGTCGTTGACGAAGTCGATGCTGCCTTCCAGGGGTCTGGGCCTGAACCCAAAGGTCTGTTCCACCATGCCCAGTTCCGCCACGTTCCGGACCCGCAGCATTTTCAGCATTTCCGCGTTTATGGGCGGCCGGGGCATCAGCCGCTGTAACAGAGCAACATTCATCCTCATAAGCCAGATTGGCACATGGATCTTCTTGCGCCGTTTTCCCATGGCCCGGGCTATGACATCCACCACCTGGTTGTAACTGAGCTGGTCAGGGCCACCCAGTTCCAGGGTATGTCCATGCAGGTCATGACGGCTCAGCGACAGGGCGATGCACTGGGCCAGGTCGTCCACCCAGATCGGCTGGAGCCTGTTTCTTCCTCCGGAAATTACGGGTACCAGGGGGAATAGCCTGACCAGCGAAGCCAGGGAGTTCATAAACTCATCGCCCTGGCCAAAGACCAGGGACGGCCTGATTATTGTGTATGAAAGTCCGCTGCCAATTACTGCCTGCTCTGCCTCCCACTTGCTTCTCAGGTAGGGGAGTTCAGGATCGTTCACGGCGCCTACCGCGCTGATATGAACGAACTGGGAAACCCGTCCTGCGGCCGCCGCGGCGATCACGTTTTCGGTCCCTACCCGATTTATGCTGTCGTAGGTGGCACTTCGTCCCTCTCGAATTACCCCTACCAGGTGGATAACCTGTTTGACTCCCTGGCAGGCGCTGGCCAATGCCTCGGCATTGCTCACATCGCCGTAGTAGATGTCCACCGGTACCTGGTCAAATATCCGTTCCCGACCGGGGCTGTGAACCAGGCAGCGCACTTCATAGTTATGCTCCACCAGCTTGTGTACCACCCGCCGGCCCAGAAAACCCGTCGGGCCGGTGACCAATACCGTCATTCTAAGCCCCCAATTGTTGCTCGCGCTCGAACCTGCTCGGCTTCCGTTGCATTCCAATGGCTATGAAACGGATAGCCAGCTCAAAATCCCTTGCCGCCGGCGGGAACCATACGGGAAAGAAGGTGACGTTCTACCATGACTCGGCCTTGACCACAATTTCCGCCCCGCTGGAGCATCCCTGGCATATCTTCCAAGGAGGGCAACAGGGATCATTTGCCCTGGCAAGAGCTCCTTGCGGCACAAGCTCCCGCGAGGAACCCCAACCCAAATCCCCGGGAGAACCGACCGAATAGCTTTGGCCGTAACACTCTCGCCATACTATTATTGTAATATAAACGCCGGCGAACTGCTTCAGGGCTTGGACATCCGGCAGGGCAATCCCACTATGGATGCCGTTCAAACTGCGCCAACCCTGGCGGCAAGGAATCCTGTCACCTTGAGCTTGCCCAAGGACCTGCACCCGTGGCTGAGCGCCGTGATTTGAGCCCCATTACCTGGCCGGCAGATGCGGACTCAGCGCAGACACTTGAATCCTGAAGGAAATACGATGAAACCACCTGGACTACATTTCGGCGCCAGCGCAGTGCTGGGCGCAGCCGAAATTGCCGCGGAAGCGCGGTGGCTTGAAGACCTGGGCTTCGAATACCTGTCGGTGGGAGAGCATTTCATGCGCGGAAGCCCACCGGGGCCAACCCATGCGTCCCTCCCTCTACTGGGGGTAGCCGCCGGGGCCACGGACCACATTCGGCTCTTGTCGTCTATTCTGCTGGTCCCCTTTTACCAGCCTCTGGTACTGGCAAGGATGACAGCATCTCTGGATATCGCCTCCGGCGGCCGGCTTACCCTGGGTGTCGGAGTAGGTGGGGAGTTCCCGGTGGAGTTCGAGGCGGCGGGGCTCAACGTAAGGCAACGCGGCCGCCGCACCGACGAATGCCTGGAGTCTGTGCGACGGCTGTGGACGGAAGATAGCGTTTCCTTTGAGGGCCGCCACTTCAATTTGAACGATGCGTCAATCAATCCCCTCCCCACCCAGGACCCTCACCCCCCGATCTGGGTAGCGGGCCGGCGGGAGGCCGCCATGCACCGCGCCGTCCGCTTTGGCGATGGCTGGTTCCCCTATTTTTACAGCCCCGAGCGCTACCTCGACAGTGTTCAAAAGATAACCGCCATGGCTGAGGAGGAAGACCGGGACCTGTCCACATTCCAGTGGGCCTTTTTTCCGTACATCTCCATCTATCCTACTGAAGAGGAGGCCGCGGAAGTGGCCGCCACCGCGCTGGGCGGCAGGTACCTCTACGGCGGCGACTTTCTGAACATCGTACGCAATTACTGCCTTCTGGGAACTCCCGAGGCATGCGTGGAGCGATTGCGGCAATACATCGACGCCGGCGCCAGGCATATCGTGTTCAGCGTGGCCTGCCCGAGGGAAGACCGCGTGCGACACATAGAGACCATCGCCGCCGAAATCGTCCCCCATTTCCAGTAGGCTGTCCTCCCTATTTACCAGCTGTCCTGTGGCATGAAATATGGTGAGTAATCCAATCCGGACGGTTGTGGGTGATGAATATTTTTGAATTAGAGCGTATAATAGGCTAATATTAATTATCTGCATTTGCCTAATGCGGGGAGTGCCTGCTGCCCCATTACCGGTTACAGGTGAGGAAATGGTTGCAACAACGTCCAGGATCAAGCGGGTAGTTTTGGTTCAGCCGGCATCGGCCGGCGGAAATTTTGAATATATGGCGATACCCCGCCAGGGTATGTTGTTCCTTTCTACCGCGTTAGGGCAGTGGGAAGACGGACCTTTTCTCTACGAAAGGGAAATCTGGTTCGAGGATCGCAGCGGCCTGATGGATCCAGACAAGGATCTGGAAAATGTGGACGTCCTCCTGGTCACTGCGCTGATTAACGAGGCCCCACGGGCATATCAGTTGGCCCGCCTGGCCAAGATGTACCACCCCGACCTGGTTACCATCGGCGGCGGCCCGCAGATGAGCCCCCTGCCCGAGGAAGCTTTCGCCCTGGGGAACTTTGACGCCATAGTCCAGCGGGAAGGCGAAGACATCGTCGCTCAGCTTTGCGACGTAATGCTGAGCCACCAGGCCGGAACGCGGGAAGCCTACCTGGAAAACATTCCGGGCATCAGTTTCCGCAGGGGCGGCCAGGTAATTCAGACCCGGCGCCGGGGCCTGGTGGACCCGGCCTTTGCCGAGTTGCCGGACTATCGTTCCATTAAAGACCTTTCGCCTGACCATCCCATGCCGGGCGGCGTGCTGGAGACCGTAAGGGGCTGCACCGAGAACTGCACCTACTGCCAGGTTATTCAGCAGTTCCTGGGGTACCGGATGATTCCCAGGGAGACGGAAATCAAGCGGCTCCAGCAGTTGCAGGAACTGGCCTCCGATGGGCTCCTTCATACCTCTCGCACCGGCCGGTTCAACGTGTTCATTTCTGACGACCTGCATACTCCGCCCCTTCGGGCCGTAAAGTTCCGCAACGAACGCCTGGAACGGCTGAAGAACTGGAAGGGCTACACCGACAACATGTACATGATCTGCCAGGCACGGGCGGAAATCGGGCAGGACCCCGAACTTGCCAATGCCATGACGGAAGCCAACATCAAGATGCTTTACCTGGGTGTGGAGTCCAACAATGCCGAGAACCTCCTTGCCGTAAACAAGCGCCAGGAACCCGGCCAGATGGAGCAGGACCTGTGCACCCTCAACGCCATGGATTTCTCCGTGGTCGCGATGACTATCATCGGCCTCCCCTTCGACCGGGAGGAGGACATCATGAACCTGGCGGAATGGGTTACGCAGCACAGCCGGTACCAGACCGCCAACCTTTTGACCCCCCTGCCTGCCACGTCCAACTGGACTGACCTGCAGCCATTAAACGAGCATGGCGAGCTTCTGCAGGAAGGGGAGATAAGGCCCTACCACCTGTACACCGGCCGCCAGTTTGTCCACTATGACAAGCGCTGGACCATGCAGGAAAGCCGCGAGCTGTTTGACCAGTATTCGGCCAAGCTGACATCCATCGATGACCTTTACGGGCGCATCTTCAGGATCCTAAGGTCTTACAGACTTCGGGTTGCCACCTCCGGAAACGAGTTGGGCGATTCCATCAGTTCCCGCATCGCCGAAGCATCCCAGAACTTGCAGAACTGGGCCGATCCTGTCTCTGTGGCGGGAAAGGAATTTGGCCAGAACATTTCCCAGCGGGTGGATGAGCTTGCCGAAACCCTGCGCAATATGTCCCAACCGCTTTCCAACGCCCGCCGCGATCTCGCGGACAGCATCAACACCAAGGTAAATGAGCTTACGGATACATTGAAGAGCATGTCCGACCCGGTCAGCGTCGGCAGCAAGGACCTGGCCGACAATGTATCGGTACGGATTACCGAGATTTACGACATGATCAACAATGTCCTCGTTGAATCATCCAGCAGGCGCCGAACCGCCAAGGAATAGCAGGTAAGCGAGCCTGCACCCATTGGAATGCAGGACAGGCTGAGGAATCCCGGAATCCGGGCTTCCCGGCCTGTCGGTTGTTGTTATGCCCGGCACAGGTGAATGTGTGCCAACCGAGAGTCTCCACCTCTCCAAACGCGGCATTTGCGAGGTCCGGACATTGAAACCACAGGTTGCTGGCCTCTCTCCAGGTTCAGCGACGAGATGAGCTGAGCAGTGCAAAGGGTATTTGTTACTGGGCTGGGAGTGATCAGTCCTCTTGGGCTGGAGATCCAGTCCACCTGGGAATCCATCTCTGCCGGAAAGTCCGGCATTGACTTCATTACCGCTTTCGATACTGAGGGATTCGACACAACCTTCGCCGCCGAGGTAAAGGGCTTCGACCCCGAGGCTTACCTGGAACGCAAGGAGAGTCGGCGGATGGACCGTTTCGCCCAGTTTGCCGCCGTCGCCGCCCAGGAAGCTTGCCGCAACGCCGGCATTGACCTGGCCGACGAGGACCCCTTTCGCGTGGGCGCCATCATTGGCAGCGGCATTGGCGGAATCCTTACCCTTTCCCAGCAGTACGATGTCCTGCGCGATCGCGGCCCGCGGAGGGTAACGCCCTTCCTCATTCCGATGATGCTGGGCGACATGGCGTCCGCCCAGGTTTCCATGGTTACCGGGTCAATGGGAGCGAATTACTGCGTCGTTTCTTCCTGTTCCAGCGGGGCCGATGCCCTGGGTCAGGGTTGGGAAATGATACGTCGGGGCCAGGCCGATGTGGTGCTGGCCGGCGGAAGCGAGGCTCCAATTGTTCCCATTGCGGTAGCCGGGTTCAATTCCCTTCGCGCCCTCTCCCGCTTCAACGAAGACCCTGCCCGGGCCAGCAAGCCTTTCAACCGGGACCGCGACGGTTTCGTAATGGGCGAAGGATCTGCGGTCCTGGTCCTTGAAAGCGAGGAGCACATCCGGAAGCGCGGCGCCACTGCCCTTGCCGAACTGCGGGGTTACGGCGCCACTTCGGATGCCCACCACCTGACCGAACCCAACCCCACCGGCCTGAGCGCCGCCAACGCCATTCGACTGGCCCTGGAGGCCGCCTCAGTGGATGTATCGGAGGTGGACTACCTCAACGCCCATGGCACCTCTACCCCACTAAACGACTGGCAGGAAACCAAGGCGATCAAGCTGGCCATGGGTGAGGAAGCTTACCGGGTCCCCATCAGTTCCACCAAGTCCATGACCGGTCACCTGCTGGGAGCTGGAGGGGCCCTTGAAGCGGCCCTCTGCGTGAAGGCAATCCAGGAGGACACAATTCCCCCCACTATCAACCTGGTGGACCCGGACCCGGAGTGCGATCTGGACTACACGCCGCTTACCGCTCGCACGGCAAAGGTGGATGTGGCCATGAGCAATTCCTTCGGGTTTGGCGGCCACAATTCCGTGCTGGTCTTTACCGACCCGGCCTGGGCAACCTGAAGGGCTCTGTCGGATATGTTTCGCCGCCCAACACCCGGCGAGGTTGAGGAACCTCTCGTCTTCACCAGGGTGGAGCGCGTGGGAAGCGCCATCGCCCACGCAGCCCCCCTGTTACTGGGCGTCCCTCTCTTTCCGCTTCTTGGCAACATCGGGTTTGCCTTGCTTCCCAGCCCCATTCTTGCCTATATCATTTCCCGCTCCTTCCGGAGCAGGCAATCAACCTGGGGCGCCTTCCAGGGCATGCAGGCAACCCTGGTGCATCTGATGCTGGTGGTGCTCGTATTCGTCGCCTACTTCACCGGCGCCACCGCCGATGCTCCCGGCGCAGTCCCTTCCCAGATAACCCTGATTGCATTTGTGATCGCGTTTCTCCTGTTTCTATACACCCTCTGGGGCGCCTGGGATACTGCTTGGGGATACGACTTCCGCTACATTTTTATCAGCAATTTCGTGGACAAGATTACTGCCGCCAACCTGCTCCGGCATGAGCTTCGCCGCCAGCAGCGGGAAGCGCGTGACCGGGGCAATCCGCCAGATCCACCGACTTCGCCCGGCAGCCAGCCCTGACCCTGGCAGTCTGTCCCGCCGCAAGAGGTCAGCTCAATAGCAGTCCTACCCGTCTCCAGTCACTGCCGCAAGCCGCCGGTAGTTCACCCGGGCCCGTGGCCCGCAAGAAGGTCCGCCCGCCCTCCACTCGCCGTGTCCTGGTATCAAACCGTCTCCACGCAGCCCCAACAGCCAAGCGGTAAATTCAACCCTTTATCTTTCCACTGACATCCGCCCGTAGCGCTTTCCCCGCCAGCAAGGTAACCTGTCCAGGCAGACGGGCGGCCGGGGGCCATACAACAGCGACCACACCCCAACAGCCTGTTTCAGACTCCCGGGAATCGACCGGCTGACCAGCAAAGTCTTTGCCTGAACATGAAGCCCATGAAGCAATGGAAGTTAAAGGATCCGCCCTCCGGAGAAACTCGGCACACACTGCCCGAAAACCTGTCGCCGGTGATTGTCAGGTTACTGTTGACAAGGGGAATCGACAGCGCAGAGAAGCTGCGCCTGTTCCTGAACCCTCCCCATCGCCTGCCACATTGCCCCATGCGGCTGGATGGCATGGAAGCGGCTCTGCAGTTACTGAACCAGGCCATAGCTTCCTCAGCGAATGGAAGCGCCAGGGAGCTTGCGGGAATCGTGGGTGACTTCGACGTAGATGGCATTACCGGCACAGCAATCCTAACCGAAGCTCTCGCCGACTTTGGCCTGGATGCGGTGCCCTATTTGCCGGACCGGGTCGCGGAGGGACACGGCCTGTCGGAAGAGGCGGTGCGCCATTTCTCGGCGTTGGGAGCTTCCCTCATCCTCACGGTTGACTGTGGGGCTTCCTCCCATAGCGAGGTGAAGCTGGCCAACTCACTTGGCATAAAGGTCATAGTCACCGATCACCACGTACCGCCGGCCGACCCTCCCGCTGCATATGCCATCATCAATCCCGGCACTCCCGGCAATCAGTATCCCTTCCCACAATTGTGCGGCGCGGGCCTGGCGCTGAAACTGGCTCAGGGCCTGTACCGGTTGCGGGGTATGCCCGCTCCCAGTGCCCTGCTGGAACTGGCCGCTCTCGGCACTATTGCTGACATGGTTCCCCTGGTGGACGAAAATCGATTCCTGGTCACCCAGGGGCTGGCAGAGTTAAGTCGCACAAAGAGGCCAGGCCTGAAGGCCATGTACCGCCTGGCTGGACTTGAGAACAAGCCCATCAATACCGAAACCGTGGCATTCCAGATCGCTCCCCGGCTCAACGCCGCCGGGAGGATGGGGCAGGCCGGGGACAGCCTGCAGCTACTGGTGACCCGGGATGAGAGCGAAGCGGAAATCCTTGCGCGGCGGCTGGAGTCCCAAAACCAGGAACGCAGAGAGTTAACCGCTGCGGCATTCGAGGCCGCTGCCGGCAAGCTGGACCTGCAGGAACAAATTCCTCCCTTTATCTTCATCGACGGACCGGAAATTACTCCGGGAGTGGCCGGTCTCGTGGCCGGAAGGCTGTCCCGAGAATACCAGCGGCCTGCCGTTGCCCTGGCCTCCGTGGGTGAGGATATTTTCGTTGGAAGCGGGCGCAGCATTCCGACTTTCAACCTGGTCAACGCGTTCAACGAATGCGGCGACCTTTTTCTTCGACACGGAGGGCATTCCCAGGCTGCCGGCTTTTCTGTCCGGCGCGAGAATGTCCCGGCCCTGCAGGCCCGCCTGTGCGGGATTGCGGCAACTCACCTGGCACATACGGACACAGCGCCGGCGCTGGAAATTGATGCGGAGGTCGGGTTGTCCGAACTGACTCCGAAGCTGTTATCGGAGCTTGAACTTATTGAGCCCTTCGGCGTGGCCAATCCGCGACCCATCTTCATGTCGCGCGGGCTCAAAGTGGAGGAACTGTACAGGATCGGGAAAGCGGGACAGTACCTGAAACTGGTGGTCAGCGACGGGCGCAAGCGATTTCCCGTTCTTATCTTTAACCGGGCGGCGGAATGGGACCAGGGGACTGAGAGAATTGACCTGGCCTTCACCCTTAGCGTGGATACCTGGCAGGGGAAAACCCGGTGCAGCCTGGTTGCCGAGGACTATCGCGTGGCAGGCGCCGGGGGCTCTTGACGCCTTCTGCGGCAGTGAGCGGCCTTATGCCCGTTCCCAGGGAAAGTTCTGCCAGGTGGCGTCCCTGAGGTAATAGGGCTCAAAATCCAGGAAGTAATCGGCGCTGAACGAGGTGGTGTGGCGGGTGTAAAGCGCCGCATACCGAACGTCCAGATGTTCGTTTGGGGGCTGACTGAAAATCTGCGACCGGATCCGGTGGAACGCCCTGCCGGTATCATTGATTTCGTCCACAATCAGAATGCGCCGGTGGCTGTCCAGCTTGTCCAGCAAAACATCGTTGTAAATGAAACAGATGGGCCGCTCGAAATAGTGACAGACATGGGTGGCAGGAACCAGGCCCCCACGTACCACCGCAACCACGGCATCCGGGGTCCAGCCATCCGGAGAAGCGGCGATCTGCTCACACAGGATCTCGATACCCTGGCTGATTTCTTCGTATCTCACCGTCCTGACACCGACGTGTGCCAGGGTTTCTACAGTCTCCGAAGCATTTACACCGTTCAAATTCATAACTGAACCCGCTATTCTGCCGAATTGTCGGTTTGCCGCCGGGGCGCCGCAGCCCTGCGCCTGGGAGCGCGGACAAACTGGGCCTTGTAAACCAGCAACGGTACGGTTATCAGCACTACGATCAGCGACACTATCTGCGCCTCATTCAGCGCCCCTCCAAAGTAGGTGTTGGACTCCACACGCAGGAAGCTGATGAAGAACCGGCCAATGGAATACATGGCGCCATAAAGCACGAATATCATGCCGTCTGGCCTGATCCTGTTGCGAAGGGGCCAGATGATGGCAAAAATTGCCAGGTCCATCAGCAATTCGTAGGCTACCGCCGGATGACTGGCCGCGCGAAAGGCCCCGGGGCTGTCGATATGGGAATATACAACCCCCCAGGGCAAGTCCGTAAACTTGGCCCAATGCTCACCGTTGATTATGTCGCCAAGCCTGCCAATGGCCATTGCCACGAGCAAGGCCGGCGCCGCCACATCGGCCAGTCGACCCACACCAGGCAATGGGGCTTTCTCAGGTTCTCCCGCGAACCGGAAAAACTTCCCCCACAGGGTGAGGAACCAGTTGGAGTTGCGAATCAATATATAGGCCGCGCCAAAAATAAACCCGCCGATTATTGCCCCGAATATGGCGATGCCACCTTGCCATACCATAAATATGCTGATCGGGTTTGCGGAGTACCTGCTCCAGAAATCAATTACGTGAAGGATGCGAGCTCCTACGATTCCGCCGATGATGCACCAGACGGATATGGAGAGTATCGCGTCCCCGTCCAACCCTTCCCTTCTGCCCCAGCGTACTGTCAGGTAAACTGCCGTGGCCACCGCCACGAATGTAAAGAACCCATGCCACGAGAGCAGGAATGGTCCGAAATCAATAATGTACGGACTGAAGGGAATGTTGATTGCGCCTGGAATGAACATTGGCAAGTACTCACCGTTGGTTAGAAATTAATGCTGCATTAGTGGCTGGGATACCCAGCGGCCAATGGTCTGGCTGACCGCCCGAGAGTGCGTACAAAATACGCCTGTGCCCGATGCCCTTGCAAGGCCCTGGTCACCGAATAGTACTCGACCAGGGAAGAGGCATACAAAAAGAGCGCCGGGCCAGCGCCGGACAAGTGGGGTCTCCGCCCGGTGGCCCTTTCCACCGCATCCAGAATTCCCGGCAGGCTCGAAAATTCCTGCAAGGCCGGGCCCTCAAATACATTATGGAACAAATCATCGGCCCACTGGCCGGCAATCAGATTCTGCACAAGCCGCTGGGTAACTCCGCCGTCACTGAAGTGCCCGGAATTCAGACGCCCATACAGGCGTGCTGTCTTGTCGATCATCGTTGACTCCGGGCAGATCAGGGAAACACTTACTCCCCGCTGCGATGGCAGCGGCTCTATTACTTCACCTCGGCCGCTGGCGAGGGCTGCGCCTCCCCACAGAAAAAACGGCACATCGGACCCGACTCGCGACGCGACCGCAGCCAGCCTCTCCGGGCCCAGGTCTAGCTTCCAGAACTGGTTCAAGCCCATCAGCGCAGCCGCCGCGTCGCTGCTGCCGCCGCCCAGGCCCATGGCTATTGGGATGCGCTTCCTCACCGTAATCTCGGCCAGGGGAAGCCGACCGCATTCCCTGGCAAGTTCAACGGCGGCCTTCCATACCAGATTGCGCTCCCCATTCAGCGCGGGATCGTCACACCGGACTACCAAAGAGTCTGCGGGCAAAATCTCCAGCTCGTCCGCCAGGTCAATTTCCTGCATTACAGTCCGGATCTCGTGGTAACCGTCGTTGCGGCGTCCCAGGACTTCCAGGCCCAGGTTCAACTTTGCCGTCGCTTGAACTAGCAAACCTTTTCCCGTGCCACGGCGAGGCACTGCCCAAGCCTCTTCCATTGGCGATAGGTCTCGAGCCACTCTTCCAGTCCCAGGGTTTCGGCCCGTCGGGAGCCGTCTATTCCGGCCATCTCCAGCAGTTGCATGCTCTCCGAGGAACTTATGCCCAGACCATGACCCAGAGAGTTGCGCAATTGCTTCCGGGGCGCCGAAAATCCCGCGCGCACCAGATCAAAGAACCCCGCAGCGTCTCCCTCTTCCAGGGATCGAGAACGCAGCAAGTCGAGCCGGACCACCGTGGAAGTTACCTTGGGTGGGGGACGGAAAGCCGCAGGAGGGACCTGGCAGACTGTTCTCGCACTGGCATAAAACTGGGTAGCGACGGAAAGCAGGGTCATCTTTCCCGGCGTGGCGGTCATGCTTTCGGCTACTTCCCTCTGGACCATTGTCACCATGGAACTGGGACGGGGCTCCAACTCCAGGAATCGTCGAATAATGGGAT